>NZ_JADYTX010000007.1 GCF_021531475.1 Fusobacterium perfoetens
ACGCTGAAAGTACTTGGGGGGCAGCCCTCTGGGAGGATAGGAACTTGCCAACTTTTTAATTTTTTGTAAAAGTTGGAAATTTATAGGAATAAGTTCTAGAGTTATGAGAATTATATAAAATAATTTTTGTGAGTTAGGAATGTAAAAATAAAGTTATTTAAAAGCTGGAATATTTTCCCTAGTATTTCAAGTTGATTTTATTTTTTTCTTTAAATTTTATCTCAAAATTTAAAATATCGATCATCTTTAAAAAGATGAAATATTTTTTAGAAAAAAGCTGACAAGGATATTAAATATTATATGAGTGGAGTTGATTTGAGAGATTAATTTTCAAGTCAATTTTTTAATTTTTTGTAAATATAGGAATTTTAGATACATTTATAGGAATAAAATGAAAAGTTTTAAGAGAAAAATATGTAAAATTTTTTTATATATTTTAAAATAAAAAACTAAGTAACACATGTGTTACCTAGTTTCTAAATAGTTACTAATAATTTTTTTAAAGAGTTTCTAAAAGTAATTTAACTTTTTCAATAATATGTTTTTTATTTTCATAGCTGTTTTCTTGATAAGCTTTTAGCTCAAATTTTTCTAAAATATTTTTATAAAGAATTTTTCTATCATCTAAAGGTAAAGTTTTTAAAAGCTCAAAAGAAAGATTTTTAAGTTCTGTCTCTAAATCTTCAACATTTACTTCAATATCTTTAGATACTTTTTTATCAAATGGAAGTTTGATCAGATTATCTTCTCCAAGTTTTATTTTATTTTGGTAAGTTTCTGTTAACTTATAATATCCAAGATTAGGTTGTTCAACGACACCTTTTTCCTTTAACTCAGTAAGAGCATTTATGATACTATATTTTTCATTCCCTTCACTTTTTAATCCACCATTTAAAATATGATAAAGATAAACACTTTCAATTATTTTTTCTCTTTTTAAAGTAGAGTTTTTAAGTAAAATAACAGGGATAATATCTTTGGCAATATTAATATTAAATTCTATATTTTTATATAAATATTCTGAACTCATTAGTCCTCCTCTTTAATTACAATAAAAATAAATATTATAATAATATATTACTCTAAACAACCGAAAGTGTCAAGTAAAGTAAGGAATTATCAAAAAATAAAAAAGAGACTATTAAAAAATTTTTAATAATCTCTTAAAAAATTAATTATTTTGCTTTTTTACAAGATTTTCTTTTTTTAGGAGTAGCTTCTAAAGCTTTTGTATAGTCATCAATTCTTTTATTAAAAGTAGATGCTGGCTTAAAGTTTACTCTATATTTTGTTTCAGTCATTAAAGTGTCCCCAGTTTTTGGATTTCTTCCAACTCTTCCTTTTAATATTCTTTTTTCAAAATTTCCAAATTTTCTTAAGATTACTAAATCATCTTTTTCCATAGCAACTCTAACGGCTTCCATAAATAGTTCAACTTGTTGAGAAGCTGCTGTAAAGCTTTCAATGTTACCTAACTCCTGATAAAGTGCTACGAAATCCTTTTTTTTCATCATATATAATTTCCCCCTGTTAAAATATAATTTTAGAACATTTCAAAAAGTTCTTTTTTTATTAAATAATACCATATTTTTAACAAAAATAGAAGAGTAAAAAATAAAATTTATCAAAAAAATTATAAAAAGGCAAAAAAACTTTATTATTATAGGGGGATATGGTAGAATGATAGATGAAATAGAGAAAAAATTAGTAAAAAGGAGAGTGAAATATGATTGGAGCATTTTTTGATATTGACGGAACAATTTATAGAAATTCTCTTCTGACAGAACATTTTAAGAAAATGATAAAATATGAATTGATAGATCCATTAGCTTATGAAGAAAAAGTAAAAGAAACATTTAAACTTTGGAATGAGAGAAAGGGTGATTATGATAAATATCTTCTTTCTTTGACTGAAAGTTATGTAAATGCAATGATAGGAATATCTGAAAAAGATAATGATTTTGTTTCAGACCAAGTTTTAAATCTAAGTGGGAATAGAGTATATAGATACACTAGAGAGAGAATAAAATGGCACAAAGAACAAGGACATAAAGTGATATTTATCTCTGGAAGTCCAGATTTCTTGGTAAAAAGAATGGCAAATAAATGTGGTGCTGATGATTATCAAGGATCTATTTACCATACAAAAGATGGAAAATTTTCTGGAGAAATCTCGCCAATGTGGGATTCAAGAAATAAGATAAAATCTCTTAATAGATTTTGTGAAAAATATAATTTGGATTTAGAAAAAAGTTATGCTTATGGAGATACAAGTGGAGATTATTCAATGTTAAAATCTGTTGGAAATCCAATAGCTATTAATCCATCTAAAGAATTTTTGGAAAAACTGAGAGAAAATCAAGAGATTTCTAAAAAAGTTCAAATTATTATTGAAAGAAAAGATGTTATTTATAAAGTTAACTTAGATGTTGAAAATTTGTATTAAAGGAGTAGATAGGATATGGAAGAATTCGTATTTTTAAAACCAAGAAAAATGAAACATCCACAAAATGGAATGACATTAGAATATTTAGAAAAACAAAGTGCGATTGCAGCTCTTTTAGTTTCTGCTGATGGGAAAAAGGGATACTTTGTAGAGCAATTTAGACCGGGAATAAATGGAAACTCAATAGAAGTTATAGCAGGGCTTATAGATGAGGGAGAAATAGATATGGATGCCCTTTATAGAGAAGTATCAGAGGAAGGGGGATATAATAAAGAGGATTACGATATAATTTACACAGAGAAAAAACCTCTTGCAATCTCTCCAGGATATACTGAGGAGAAATTAAGCCTTTATATATTAAAATTAAAAGATGGAGCTAAGCAAAAATCTTTACATTTAGATGAGGGAGAAGAATTAGAAGGAAGATGGCTAGATTTTGATGAAGTTTTGGAAAAATCAAATGATTTCAAAACTTTCTATCTAGTAAAAATCTATGAACTTCTAAATTTAAAAAATAGATAATGTTAAAACTGCCTAAAGAATTAGAAAATATATCTATAGAAGTTAAAAGAAAAAGAATAAAAAATATCATATTTAAAATAAAAGATGATGGAATTCTTGCAATTTCTATCCCTTGGAATGTATCTTATGAGTATGTTGAAAAACTTTTAGTAATAAGAAAAGATTGGATACTAGAAAATATAAAAAAATTAGAAAATATATCTGATAAAAAAATAAAGTATATCACTGGAGATATTTTAAATATTTTTGATAAAAATTTTTTATTAGAAGTGGTAGAAAGTCAAAAAGACAACGTTTTATTTAAAGATGATAGATTATATCTTTTTACTTCTAGGATAGATGATAGAGATTATAAAAAGAAAATAATAGATTATTGGTATAGGGAGCAAGGAAAAATTATTCTAAAAGAGATGTTGGAAAAATGGCTTTTAATAACCGATAAATCTATAAATAAATTTACAATAAAAACTTTAAAGAGAAATTGGGGTTCTTGTGAGGTAGGAAAGAAAAATATAAATCTAAATAGTGAACTTTTAAAACAAGATAGAAGATTTGTAGAGTATGTTATCTTGCACGAGATAGCTCATTTAGAACACCCAAATCATAGTAAAAATTTTTATAATTATGTGGCAAGATTTATGCCTGATTGGAAAGAGAGAAAAAAACTAGGGAAGTTAGAAATTTAAAAGGAGTTGGAAGAATGAAAATAGTTATAGCACCTGACTCTTTTAAAGAATGTATCAGTGCAAAAGAGGCTTGTATTGCAATACAAAAGGGTTTTGAGAAAATATTTAAAGAGGGCGAATATATTTTAGTTCCTATGGCAGATGGAGGAGAGGGAACAACAGAAGCTTTAGTTGACGCCACTGATGGGAAAATATATTTTTGTGATACGACTAACCCTATTGGAGAGAAAATAATTTCAAAATTTGGAATACTTGGAGATGGAAAAACTGCTATTATAGAGATGGCTCAAGCTAGTGGATTAGAATTAATATCAAAAGAAAAAAGAAATCCAATGGTAACTACAACTTATGGAACTGGAGAACTTATAAAATCAGCATTAGATAAAAATATTGAAACTATTTTAATAGGAATTGGTGGAAGTGCCACTAATGATGGTGGTGCTGGTATGATTCAAGCTCTTGGTGGAAAGTTGTTGGATAAAGATGGAAAAGAGATTGGTTTTGGTGGTGGAGAGCTATCAAAACTTCATAAAATTGATTTGTCAAATTTAGATGAGAGATTAAAAAAAGTAAAAATTATAGTGGCTTGTGATGTTGATAATCCGTTAACTGGAGAAAGAGGAGCTTCATATATTTTCGGAAAACAAAAGGGAGGAAATCCTGAAATATTAAAAATTCTTGATGATAATTTAAAGCATTTTGCTAAAATTATAAAAAAAGATTTGGGAGTTGATATAGAAAATATTTCTGGCTCTGGTGCTGCTGGTGGTCTTGGTGGAGGATTAATGGGATTTTTATCAGCAGAACTAAAAAAAGGAATAGATATTGTAATAGAATATAGCAAACTTGAAGAAAAAATCCAAGGGGCAGATTTGGTAATAACTGGAGAGGGAAGTATAGACAGTCAAACTAGATTTGGAAAAACTCCTTATGGTGTGGCAAAAGTTGCTAAAAAATATAATATTCCTGTAATTGCACTAGCTGGAAATATTGGAAAAGATGTTGATATTTTATATGATTATGGATTTGATGCTATCTTTTCAATACTTCCAAGAGTTGAAACTTTACAAGAGTCTCTTTCTCGAGGAAAGGAAAATTTAGAAAAAACATCTGAAAATATTGCAAGACTTATAAAAAGTATAAAAAAATAAAACTTAAAATAATACTGTTGTATTTTTACAAATTTACAGCAGTATTTTTAAATTTCTCTATTGACTCTAGAACTATTCTAAGGTTTATAATATCTACATAAGGAGGTCGATATTATGAAACTAGAGAGTTCGCAAAAAATATCACTATGGACACTCCTTTTCAGAGACAGAGAAACTTAGCAAAATATCATTCTTAAAATAAAAATAAAAAAAGGAGAATGATATATATGGCAAAATTAGATTTAGGTAAAGACAGTCTTACGAAAATTATATTAAAATATGGTATCCCGTCTATATGTACGATGTGGATATACTCACTTTACACAATAGTTGATGGTATTTTTATAGGAAAATATCTAGGAGCAAAGGAGATAGCAGCAGTAAATATTGTAATGCCTTATGTAAATATCTCTTTTGCCCTTGGAATAATGATAGCTGTAGGTGGAGGAACTCTTATTGCTATACGTCTTGGAGAAGGAGATTCAAAAGAGGCAAATAGAATATACAGTCTTTCTGCACAATTATTTTTAGTTCTTGGTGGAATACTTAGTTTTCTTGGAATATTTTTTTCAAAGCAAATGGTTAAAATATTGGGAGCTAATGAAGTTGTAATTGAATCTGCACAAACTTATCTTTTTACCATTTCATTTTTTACAATCTTTTATCTTTTAGCTTATGGATTTGAAGTATTTATTAGAATAGATGGAAATCCAGCTTACTCAATGATATGTAATTTGACAGGAGCTGTTTTAAACATTGTTCTTGATTATATATTTATAGTTCATTTTCATTGGGGAATTAGTGGAGCGGCTCTAGCCACTGGAATGGCACAACTTGGAACAGCTTTTTCACTTGGTTGGTACTTAGCTTTTAAAGCAAAAAAATTAAAGTTTAAATTTACAAAATTTGATTTTAAAGCTATTGGAGCGTTGTGTTTTAATGGTTCATCAGAATTTTTAACAGAGATAGCCACTGGAATTGTTATTATGGCATTTAATATAAATATTATGAGGATGATTGGTGAAAAAGGTGTATCGGCTTTTGGAATTATTGGATATATCTCTACTCTTGTTACAATGACGATGATAGGATTTTCACAAGGTCTTCAACCAGTTATAAGCTATAATTTTGGTGCTGAAAAATATGAGAGAATAAAAGAGATTTTAAAAATAGGAGTGGCAACTGTTACAGGTCTTGGAATTTTATTTTACCTTACAATAAATTTCTTTTCTCACGATATTATAGCTATGTTTGTCAAAAATGATGAAAATTTATTTATAATTACAAAAGAGGCTGTAAGACTTTATAGTTTTACTTATGTGTTAATGGGAATAAATATAATTATAAGTGCTTATTTTACAGCTATTGAAGATGCTCTGACTTCTGCACTTCTAAGTATTTTAAGAGGAGTAATTTTTATAAATATACTTCTTTATATACTACCATTGGTACTTGATAGCAAGGGAATATGGTTATCAGCTCCAGCGAATGAAGTTATAACTCTTGTATTTTCTGTAATGATTTTCTTAACTTTTGGAATTAAGAAAATAAAATCTAAAGTTGTAGAGATAAAAATAAAAAAATCAGCATAAATTAAGAAAAAGTACAGACAATTTTTTTAAATAAATTTTGTCTGTACTTTTTTATTTTGGAAAATATAAAAAATTCCCACAAGTAAAATACCTGTGGGATTTTGTTTTGTATTCTTGATAAAATAATTTGTAAAAAATTATCTTTTAGAGAATTTGAAATCGTTGATTTTATTGAGAGAAATCACCATTTTGGGTGCTACGTGGGTTCTACAAGCATATTTTTAAGGATTTTTTCAATAAGTTATAGAGTTTTTATTATCAAAAGTCAACTTAATTTTATTAGCTTTTAAACAAGCTTCATTCTTTTCAAAAACTCATCAAATTTAGGTACTGTAAAATCTATTTCTCCATATCTTGTTGCATATATTAATCCTTTATTTATTAATCTTGCTCTTATTGGAGATATACTCTTTAAATCTTTATTTAGAATATGTGCTACACTTGCAACAGTACAAGGTAATTCACCACAATTTGCCATAGCAAACATAAATTCTTTTTCTCTAGGTGTACATTTATCAAATCTAACCTTAAAGAAACTTTTGTCTAATTCTTTGAAAAAGATAGATTTCATTTCATTTACAATATTCAAGTCAATATCTTTATATTTTTTGCTTATAAGATAGCAAAACTGTTGTATAAAATAAGGATATCCTTCTGTTATTTGATATATTTCTTTTAATGCTTCTTCTGTATATGTAATATCAAAAGGTTTTCCTGGATTAACAATCGCATTTTTAGCATCTTTGTATTCTAAAGATGATATTTCTATAAATGCAAACATTCTTTCTGCATATGTTTTAGATTCTGTCATATTAACTAATATTTTAGGTAGTCCTGCCGCTATAATAGTAATAGGCAATCTTTCTTGATTTATTCTATGTTGAGCTGTTATTAATGCTTCCAATTCATTTTGTTTTGCATATTGAATTTCGTCTATAAAATATATAATAGTATTTTTACTTTCTTTTGCTAATCTTCCTAAATTTAATAATAGCTCTACAAGATTGCTTTGAAGCATCATTTCACTTAATTTTTTATTCATTTCAACACTTATAGAGTTTTCTCCTGTTGTATAAGTTAAGGTAAAACTTTGCAAACTATTTTTAGCCACTTCAAATATATTCTTAATTTTTTCAACTTTGCTAATCTTAGTTAAGGTTTGATTTGCTGATAAAATAATATCGTTTATAAGAGAGACTTTTTCTTGGATTTCAAAATGAAATGCTAATACTCCTTCTTTAATTGCATATTCTTTTAGAGCAGTAAGTAATACAGTTTTTCCTACTCCTCTCAATCCATAATATATTATTGGTTGTCTTGGATAACCATTCATTAAAGAATAGATACTGTCTTTTCCATCTTGAATAATATCATCTCTTCCTGCAAGATATCCAGGCATAACACCTGCACCAGGAGTATATGGATTTATTATTTTTTGCATATTTACACCTCTCTTTCTTTACTAGGTATATTATATCATAAATATAAAGTTATAGTAAATATCTTGAATTGGTTTTATATTTTTAAAGTCAATATAAAGATTTTGTAATGAATAATTTTTTATCTATATAGAAAAATAACATAAAAAATAGTTCTAAAATTTTAAAATTATTTTTATATTGAAATAATAATTTTTTTAAATATTTGAATAAAAAAAAACCACACAAAATAATTTGTGTGGTCTGTAAAACGTGATTTTTGACTAACGTTTTGAGAATTGAGGGCTTCTTCTTGCTTTTCTTCTTCCGAATTTCTTTCTTTCAACCATTCTTGAGTCTCTAGTTAAGAATCCAGCTTCTTTTAAAGCTCCTCTTAAAGTTTCGTCAGCAAGTATTAAAGCTCTTGCAACACCGTGTCTGATAGCTCCAGCTTGTCCAGAGTTTCCTCCACCGTATACGTTAACGATTACTTGGTATTTGTCTAAAGTTTCAGTTAAAACTAAAGGTTGTTCAACTATTTTAGAAAGGATTTCTCTTCCTCCAAAATATTCTTGCATTGCTTTTCCGTTTATAACGATTCCTTTTTCTCCAGGAATTAATCTTACTCTTGCTACAGAAGTTTTTCTTCTTCCAGTTCCTCTAAATTGATTCATTTCTGCCACTGTTAATACCCCCTTACATTTCTACCTTTGTAGGTTTTTGAGCAACGTGTCCGTGTTCAGCACCAACAAATAATCTTAATCTTGTTAATTGTTCTCTTCCTAATCTATTTTTTGGAAGCATTCTTTTTACAGCTAGCATTAAAGCATCTTCTGGTTTTCTTGTGATAACTTCTTCAAATGTTCTTTTGCTAATTCCTCCTGGGAATCCAGAGTGTCTATAGTATAGTTTGTCTTTCATTTTATTTCCAGTAACTACTAATTTTTCTATGTTAGTTACTACAACATAATCTCCACCATCTACGTGAGGAGTGAAAGAAACTTTTTCTTTTCCCATTAATTTTTTAGCTATTTCTACTGCTAATCTTCCTAAAACTACTCCTTCTGCGTCGTAGTGATACCAATCTCTAACTACATCTTCAGTTCTTTGCATTACAGTGTATTTTTTCACTTTTTTCCTCCTAAAAAATTCAGTTATATAATATATATAACGCAACGGTCCTTTGTGGGAAAGGTTAAATTACCTTATGATTATACACGAATTGTAAAAAAAAGTCAACCCTTTTTAATCAAAGAAAGTTCTATTTTTTGAAAAAAATTTTATAATTAAACATTTGTTCAAGTTATAGACTGAGAAATAAAAAATTAGCTGTTGTAAAACGCAACAGCTAACGAAAAATTTAATTATAGATTATTTAAAAAATTTAGAACCTGCTAAAAATTCAGGAATTTTTATTTCTTTTTCATCTAATTTTATTTTTATAGTTTCTCTGATTAACTCATTTAACATTTGGTCAATCTCAACAAGTCTTCTTTTTGATTCTTCTCTTTCTACATAAAGAGCATCTTCTTCATTTTTTCTTCTTGTAACATCAGCGTGTTCTTTTCTTTCCATAAGAACTTCGATTATACTATCAGTTAATTTTGAGAAGATAGAATATTCGTCCATATAAATATTAGAATAATTTTTTATCTCTAGCCATTGACCTTCAACAGAAGAAACTTTATTTTTTACAGCGTCAAAACTTCTTGAGAAAGCATATTTATCCTCAGTTAATATTTTTATTTTTTTGTCATAATTTTTTTCTAAAGAAAGCTCAACAGAGATTGATGCTAGACTTCTAAGTGACATATGTGCAACATTAGATACAGGGATTCCTGCAGTTTTAAGGTAGTCTTGTTTTTCTCCTTTTAAGTTGTTTTCTATTAAAGTTTCACTAGACTCTACAAGGGAAAGAAGAGAGTTTCTATATTTTTCAAGCTTATCTTTAAGTTCAAGAGTTTTTTCTCTTAACTCCTCTTCTTCTTTTTTTTGTAATTCTTCAATTTCAATAGTTAATTTTTTTATTGAAGTTTCATAAGAAGCTAATTTTAATCTTTGTTTTATTTGAGAGATTTTATCCATATTTTCGTCAGAGATAGATGGAGCATTGTTAAGCTCAGTTTCGATTCTTTGAAGTTCTTCTTTTTTTATTCCAAATTCAGCAGAGTATTTAGAAGCTAATTTTTGATTTTCAGCTTGAACATAAAGAGCTATTTTGTTAATAACATTTTCAACTATATCATCAATAGAGTTAAAAGCTATTTGAGAAGCACTGATAAATATATTGTCTTCATTTATTACTTGCTCAGTTTCTGGATTAATAATATTTCCATTGTTAAAAATAAACATATTTCCTCCTAAATTATAATATTTATATGAAATTTTTTTATCGAATTTAACATATAAATTGTATCATAAAAAGATTAATGAGTAAAGAGAAAGAATTAAACTAAATTTGTGATTTTATAAATAAAATATAACAAAGATTTTTAAATTAACATTTTTCAATTTTTTTTGTATAATTATGGTGTATAAAAAATATAGGCAGGAGAAAAGATGAATTTTAATTTAATAAATAACAATTCAAAATTGATGTTAGAAACTATAAAAAGGTGTTTGTTAGAATGTGAGGAGTTTTTATTTGTAGTTTCTTTTATAAGATTTTCTGGAGTTCAAATCTTAGTAGATGTCTTAAAAAAATTAGAAGAGAGAGGAATAAAAGGTAAAATTTTAACCTCTAATTATATGAATGTCACTGAGAAAAAAGCTTTAGAAAAAATATTGGAGTTTAAAAATATAGAACTTAAATATTTTGATGGAGAAACTCAAGGATTTCACCCTAAAACTTATATTTTTAAAAATAAAGATAATACAAAAATAATTTTAGGCTCTTCAAATATATCTTTCGGAGGTTTAAAAAGCAGTATAGAGTGGAATAATGAGATTACCTTTGATAAAGATGATGAAAGTTTGAAAGAGGTTTTAAATGAATATGATTATTTGTGGGAAAAATCTTTTGAATATGACCCGAATAAATTTTTTGATAATATAAATTCAAAAAAATATTTTTATAGAAATCAAGATGAGATTAAACCAAACTATATGCAAAGTCTAGCTCTTGAAAATCTTCAAAAAATAAGAGAGAATGGGGGAGATAAATCCCTTGGAATTTCTGCCACAGGAACTGGAAAAACATATCTTGCTTGTTTTGATATAAAGAATTTTAGAGCAAAGAAAGTTTTATTCGTGGCTCATAGAGAGGAGATTTTAAATTCTGCTCAAAGAAGTTTTGAGAAAATTTTTAAAAATAAAACTTTTGGAAAATTTACTGGAACTAAAAAAGAACTAGACAGAGATTTTATATTTTCAAGTATCCAAACTCTTCATAAAAATTTGGAGAATTTTTCGAGAGAATATTTTGATTATATAGTTATTGATGAGGCACATCACATTGGAAGTGAAACTTATAATAAAGTTATAGAATATTTTAAACCAAAATTTCTTTTAGGGCTTACAGCCACTCCAGAAAGATGTGATGGATATAATATATATGAAGTTTTTGGTGGAAATATCTCAATGGAGATAAGACTTCGTGAGGCTTTGGATAATAATTTGGTATCCCCTTTTCATTATTTTGGGATAACAGATATAAAAGAGGTAGATTTGTCTGATGTTGACCTAAATAAAATAGATGAAGTTGCAAAAAAACTAATGATAAATAAAAGAACTGATTTTATTTTGGAGAAAATAAAACTTTATGGATTTTCAGGTAAAAAAATGAAAGCTTTGGGATTTTGTGCAAATAGAAATCACGCTAAATTTATGGCTGATGAATTTACAAAAAGGGGAATAAAAAGTGAAGTTTTAACAGGGGAAGACACTCCAGAAAAAAGAAAAAAAATAATAGAAAGTTTAGAGAATGAAAGTGATGAATTAAAAGTAATTTTTACTGTGGATATTTTTAATGAGGGAGTAGATATTCCAAGTATAAATATGGTGCTGATGCTTAGACCTACAAATTCTCCAGTGGTTTTTATCCAGCAACTTGGAAGAGGACTTCGTAAAACAGCTGAAAAAGAGTTTGTTACAGTTTTGGATTTTATAGGAAATCACAAAAAAATATTTTTGGTGGCACTGGCTCTTACAGGAAACGCAACCTATGATAAAGACCATATAAAACAACAGATAAAATCAGATTTTTCCAATCTTTCAAAATCAGTTTATATAAATATGGATGAGATTTTAAAAGAGAGAATTTTGGAACAGATAGAAAATGAAAACTTTAATACTTTGAAATATCTAAAAGAGGAGTATAATAATTTTAAAAGTCTTTTAAAAAGAGTTCCAACATATATGGACTATATTAATTTTGAGGGAGCTCCAAATATTTATAAATTTATTTTAAAATATAAAAGTTATTATGGATTTTTAAAAGCTATTGGAGAAAATGAGATTTCTTTTACAGATGAAGAAGTAAAAGTTTTGGAAGAGGTAGAAAGTTATCTGCCTCTTAAGAGAATCCACGAGATTTTAATTTTAAAACTTATCTTAGAAAAAAATAAAATAAACTTAATGGATTTAGAAAAAGAGATACAAAAATATCAAGAAAGTTTTGATAAAAAAACTTTGGAGCACTCTTTTAGAAATGTATCTTGGGAATTTTTAGACGCTAGTGATAAAAGACGTAGGACAAAACTTATAGAAAGTAGTGATTTTATTTTGGAAAAAACAAAAGTTTTTGAAAAAGCCCTAGAAAATAATAAAATAAAATCATATTTAGAAGAAGTGATAATGTTTGGAATAAGAGAGTATATAAATAAATTTGGGAATAAAAATTATGGAGTACCATTTTTAAAACTTTATGAGGCTTATTCAATGAGAGAGGTGGCTCTTTTAAGTAATTATGGAAAACTTCATAGCTCTTATAGAAATGGAGTAAATCCAAGTGAGGATAAAAAATCTTTTTATCTTTTTATAAATCTTGAAAAAGATGATGAGAAAAAATTTAAGTTTAATAATATTATTTTTGATAAAAAACATTTCACTTGGTTTACAAAATCTAGTACAAGCCAAGATTCAGAGGTTGGACAAAACTTTATAAAAAATAGAGAAAGAGGTGTGAAACTTCATTTCTTTATTAGAAAATTTAATAAAATTGATGGAATTACTCAATCTTTTGTTTATGTTGGTCAGGGAGATGTGGTAGAATATACAGGTGAGAAACCTATAAAATGTAAAATAAAATTAGAAAATAAACTTCCCGATAATATTTATGAGGAGTTTACAAAATAAGGAGAAAGTATGAAAATAAAAGCAGTTTTATTTGATTTAGATGGAACATTAATGAATACTTTGGAAGATTTAACAGACAGCACAAATTATATTTTAGAAAAGCATAATTTTCCAAAAAGAACAATAAAAGAGATAAGAAGTTTCGTAGGGAACGGAATAAAAAAACTTATGGAAAGAGCTGTTCCTCAAAATACAGATGAGAAAATAATAAATGAATGTTACGAAGAGATGTTAACTTATTATAAAGAATATTCTCTTATAAAAACAGCACCATATGTTGGAACAAGGGAACTTGTAGAAAAACTTCATAAAGAAGGGTATAAAATTGCTATTATTACTAATAAAGCTCAAAACTCTGCTGATGTAATAGCTGAGAAATTTTTTGGAAAATCAGTTGATTTAGTGATTGGTGATGATAAAAAAATGCCACTTAAACCAAATCCAGCTGGAATAGAGAAAGCTTTGGAATATTTTAAAATTCCAAAAGATGAGGCGGTTTATGTGGGAGATTCTGAAGTGGACTTACAAACTGGAAATAATGGAGATTTAAAAACTATTCTTGTTCTTTGGGGATTCAGAGATAGAGATTTCTTAGAGGAAAAAGGTGGAAAAGTTTTTGCTGAAACTGTTGAGGAGTTGGAAAATTTAATAAAAACTATATAAAAGAAAAAAATCCTTGCTAATTAGCAGGGATTTTATTTTAATATTCTCGGTATTCTTGAAGAGAGGATTGGTAAAAATTCACAGATATTTATTTTTAGATGTTTTTTTGTGGAATTAAAATCAAAATAAATTTCTACTTCATTGTCAACATTTATATTTTCATCAACTTCTATAAAAGTATTATCCATAGTAATAAGAAGTATTTTATAAAATTTATCTTTTATTTTAACAAAAGACCCCTCATTTAATTTTAAAAATCCATCTCCATAACCAATCTTTACAAAACCGATATTTTCAGAAGTAGTTTTTAGTTTTTCTTTTGGAGTATAAGCTAAATAATCTATATTTTTTATATTTTTAATAGCAGTGAAATTTCCTTTTAAAGAAAAAACTTTCTTTAAATTTTTTTCGTAAGCTCCGTCTTCATAAAATCCATAGATAAACATTCCCGGTCTTAGATGAGTTGTAAAAGGGATAGTTCCATAATTACTAATTCCAAGACTATTTTGAAGATGTATCATAGAAAATCTATTTTTTCCAAGAGTATTTAAAATATTTTCAAAAATATTTATAAGCTCAATACCTTTTTTATAAGGAACAGAGAAAAGATGAGAAAATATTCCAGAAAATTTAGTATTTTCTTTAGAAATAATTTCTTTTAGCAGAGGGATTTCATCAGTCGTTATCCCATTTCTTCCAAATCCTAAATCTATTTTTATTTGAATTTGGTTTGTAGGGATTTTATTTTCTAAAAGTTTTAAAATATCATCAATAGAATTTGCTGTGGCTAAAATTTGAGGATAATTTAAAATATATCCAAAATTTTCTTCAGGGATAGACTCCAAAACCAAAATTTTAAAATCTTTTGGAATAGATTGAGAGTTTAAAATCTCCAAAGCCTCAGAAAGACGAGCCACCACACATTGGTTTATTTTATATTTTAAAAGTAAAGACACGATAAGTTTCAAATCGTGTCCATAACCATTTGCTTTGATAACAGGTAAAATATCTCTGTCATATTTTTTTTTCAAAAAATTTATATTATGAATAAAATTTTCTTCAGAAATTAAAATTTTCATAAGTGTATCCTTATTATTTGAATTTATTATCAAGTTCCCTATCTGATTCAGGTCCAAAATTTTCACTGACAGTTGGTTTAAGATTTTTTATAAATGTACCCATTTCATCAGCACTTCCCACAATTCTATTGAAAATACTTAAATATTCATTAAGAATTGGATTATTGACATCATAAGGGTATCTGATAATATGGTCTATCTCACTCCAAGCTTCTTCAAAAACAGTTCTCACCTGCATTTCAGTGTAAACTTTTTCATTAGTTTCTTCAAGGGAAACTTCTATAAGATAATGGACAGAACGATAACCGTGTTCCCTTATTATAATATCACAGTTCATAAACTCTTTTGCTTTTTCTAAAAACTCTTCCGAATAATCTCCAGGTCTAACATTTATTTGAGGAGTTTCAGCAATAGCCCAAGTTTTTAAAATTTCTTTATGAACTTCTACCCAGTCCTCTTTAAAAAGATGTAAAACTCTAACTCCAATAAGGTCAGTAATAATCTCTTTATAATTATCTACATTAATATTTCTTTTTTGATATTTTTTCCCTTTTCTAATAATTTTTTCTATTAGATGAGTAGGTTTTTTTACTCTTCTTCTTACAGAGTGAACAGCCTTTGAGTCTATCAATTTAAAAGTAAACTCGTCAGCTTTTTTTTCTAAAAGAGGAACTAATTTTACATAATCATCATAAATTTCTTCAAGGGTTTTCCATTTTATACCAGTGGCTTCAAAAGTTTTTTCACTGATAGAAAATTCCCTAAGAAACTTATCTTTTTCAAGCATTAAAATTCACCTCTTATTTTTCTTAAGTAAACTGTACATACTTTGCTTTTTCCAATGATTTTATTATCTACTATATCTTTTTCAGATACAGGTTTTTTAAGAACTATAACTTCTTCAATATTTTTCTTATCTATTGAGAAAACTCTTCTAAAAGTAAGTTTATCTCCAATATTTATATCTTTTCTATCTGTTTCATAGTTACACCAAGTTGAATAATTTTTATCTTGTAATAAAACTTCAAGATTTAATTTATAGAAAATTTCTTGAATATTTTCTAATTTATTCATTTGGATTTTTATCCCAGCTGTTTTTGCAAGTCTAAATAAATTTAAAGCAGATTTTATTTTTATTAATTCAGTAGGATTATTTAAAGATATTTGTCCTGAAAGATTTTTAAATGAAAATTCCATAGGAGTTCCACCAAATAGTGATTCTAACATCTCTAAAACTACGATTGCTCTTCCGTGAGTTGTGCTAGTAGAGATTTCATAGTGTAGATAATCACTAGTAACTTTAAACATTCCAGGTGTATCATAAATAATGCTAAATCTTAATCTTAATTCTCTTGATTTTATTTCAAGAAGAGAAGTTGATTTATCTTTTGTAGATAAAATTCTCATAAAACTGCTGTTTGTATGCTCTCCAATTTTCATTTCAGCACTTCCAATAATCTCTACTTCAGAAAGGTCAATATCTTCTGGAATATTGCTAGCAAAGATTGGGAAAGAGTTAAGCCCACTTGAAGAATATTTTTGTTCAAGAGCTGTTTCTAACTTAAATTCATTTTTTTCAAGAGTTAATTCTTTTGGAATAATTTCTTCAACAGTTTCACAAATATTTTCTTCTTTTTTATCTTCTAATATTTCAATAGGAGTAGTTTCAATTACTTCCTCTTTTACTTCTTCAATTATTTCTTTATTAGATTTATCCTCAACTTCAGAAATATTTTCTTTTATTTCTTCTATTGGTTCAATAGATAAAGTTTCTTCACAAGAAGTGTTTTCTATATTCTCAACAATTTCTTCATCTTTATTTTCTATAGAAGTTTCAGTTTCAATAATTTCTTCAACTATTTTTTCATTAGAAGTATCTTCGATATTTTCTACTTCTTCAATTTTATTTTCCTCTATATTTTCAGTTATATTAGAGATATTTTCAACTTCCTCTAGTTTAGGATCTTCAATATTTTTAACAACTTCTAAAGTTTCAATATCATTAGAATTATTTTCTATTTCTTCAGTTACTTCCTTATTTTTTTCTTCTTCACAAGGAGTATCTTCAGATTTAACAGTTTCAACAAACTCAGAAACTTCTTTAAATCCTTCAATAGATTTAGCTATCTTATTTAATTTTTCTTTTAACTCAGCAAATCTATCCTCTGTTGATTTAAAAGTATTAACTGTTTCTATTTCTGTTTCATTAGAAGTTTCTTCAATAGTGTTTTCATTATTATTTATTTCTATATTTTCTAAAGAACTATCCTCTTTTATCTCTTGGATTTCTTCTTCAGTAGTTTTTTCATCTGCAATATTTTGACTAACTTCTTCAACTTTTTCATCTTCGTTCTTTTCTTCAGCAACAACATTTTCATTTATTGGTTGTTCAAAAAGAGAGAATTGAACTTCTTCTCTAAGTTCTTCCATAACTTCTTTTTTATTTTCCTCTAGAATTTCAGGATCAATATTTAGAGAAGTCTCAAGTTTTTCTAAAAACTCTAAAGAATCATATTTTAAAATTTGGATATTATATTTTTTTATAAAGTTTAAAATTTTATTGTCAGTGATAGTATTTTTAAATACCATATATATATCGTTTAAAGATTCTGGATAATCTCCAAAGATAAAATCAAGAATTTCAAAGAAATCAGAATCCTCTATATCAAAAGCTAAAATAATATTTTTTCTAAGTTTTAATTCATATCTAATTCCATCAAAATAATTTTTATAGAAAGGTAAAACTTTTAATTTTCTAAAATCTTGTTTAGTGATAACACAAGTATCAGCAGTAACTAAATCTCCTAAAGGTTTGTAAATTTTAGATTTTCCTACTGTAAAAGAAGTTTTATCAAATGGAGAGATTTTTATTGCTTTAGGATTTTCACAAAAAGAGTTATCATAGTTAATATTAACAATAGATGAAATTCTATTGTCATCAATTAAAGAGTTAATATATCCTAAATCAAATTTTTTATTCTCATACAAAAATTGAATCTTTTTGAAAAGCCCAGATTTTGTGCAAACTACTTGGTCTATAAAAGTCTGACTCACTTCAAAAAGAGAATCTATTTTTAAATTATTTACATTTGAGTAATTAAAAGATTTTAGAATAAAATCAGATAATTTAACCCTACTTGGGCAAGAATCCAATTCTTTGTAAAAGTTTGCCGTAATCAAGTTAAATTTCTTTTCTAGTTTAATATCATCAAAAAAGTTCATATTCTAATCTCTCCTCCAAAATTGTTCTTTATATAATAAGTATATACCAAATTTGTAAATTTCTCAATTACTTTTTTGTATTTTATCCTTTTAAAGTCAACAATATTTATATTATTTGAGGAAAAAAGGTGGTATAATATATTAAATAAAATGAGGGAGGGAAAAAATGTTAGCTATCTTAAAAGACTCAGTTTTTTTTATAAATATTGTTTTTGCTTTGATTGTACTTTTCCTAGAAAGAAAAAGACCGATGTATACTTTATTTTGGATAACGTTACTTCTTCTTACCTCTTATTTAGGATTTTTAGCTTATCTTTTTTTTGGACTTAAATTTTACAAAAGAAGAAAGGTTAAAAAGTTTTATTCAAGAACTTTTTTCAAAGAACTTTATAAAAGTGATAATTACAAGGTAAAACTTGTTGAAAAGAGAAACCAACTTACAAATTATATAAGTACAACCATTGGAAATAAAGTTACATATTATAATACAGTTTGCTTTTTTAAAGAGGGAAACTCATTTTTTGAGGGAATGTTAAAAGATATTGAAAATGCCAAAGAAACTATCAATATGGAATATTATATTTTTAGTGATGATGAACTTGGTGGAAAATTTTATGACCTTTTAGAGAAAAAATCTAAAGAGGGAGTAAAAATAAAAATTATAGTTGATGGTATAGGAACTAGAAAATTAAAAAGAGCTAGAAAAAAATCTTTAAAAGAAAGTGGAGTAGAACTTAAAGTATTTTTCCCATCAAATTTTCCTTTAATAAAAATAGGAAATATTAGAGCAAATTATCGTGATCATAGAAAAATTTGCGTAATTGATAGTCTAATAGTATATACAGGTGGATTTAACATTGGAGATGAATATATAGGAAATAGTGATTTTGGTAAATGGAGAGATACTGGAGCGAGAATTGAGGGAGAAGCATCTGTTGATATAGAAAGAGAATTTTATATAATGTGGAGTTTTTTACAGAAAAAACATTTGGATTATACTGAAACTGATAGAGTTCTTAGAAAAAAAGTTGATATTATCTATGAAAATTTTAAAAAGTATGATGTTAATGCAGTTCAACTTATTAGTAGTGGACCAAACTATGAAAACAGAACCATAAGAGATTCTTATATAAAAATGATAATGGAAGCCAAAAGAAGTATATATATAGAAAGTCCATATTTTGTCCCAGATGATTTATTGCTAGATTGTTTAAGGATAGCTCTTGCATCTGGAATTGAAGTAAAAATAATAATACCTGATAAACCAGACCACCCTTTTGTTTATTGGGCAAACCAAAACTTTTCTATAGAACTTTTTGAAAGAGGAGCAGAGATCTATAAATATAATGGTGGATTTTTACATAGTAAAATGCTTATTATAGATAATGAGATAGCATCTTTTGGAAGTTCAAACTTTGATTATAGAAGTCTTTATCAAAATTTTGAAATAAATTATATGATTTATGATATAGAACTTATTGGATATCTAAGACAACTATTTTTTGAAGATTTATCAAATAGTGAAGCTATAACAAAAATGATGGTAAAAGAGAGAGGTATAGTAGAAAAAGTAAAAGAGTCTGTTTCAAGATTGATGTCTCCTATTATTTAATCTATTGAAAAAGTTAGGAGGAGTACTATGAAAGATCAAAAATTAAATGAATTTTTTCAAGAATTTTATGTTGAAAAAAATAGCGAAGAAAAAGTTATAGATTTACATATTCATACAAACTACTCTGATGGTTTTATAAACTGTCGAGCTTTAGAAAAATATTTGAAAGATAAAAGTTATTTGATAGCTGTCACAGACCACAATGCCATAGCTGGAAATATTTTACTTAGAAAAATGGGAGTGAATGTAGTTCCGGGGATTGAGCTTGGGTGTGTAGATGGATTTGAAATGTTAGTTTATTTTAAAACTGAAGATGATTTGATTTATTTTTATAAATCTTTTATAGAACCAAATAAAAACAAATATAGAATGTCTAAAACTCATCAAGATATTCATTATTATTTGAGAGCTTTGGAAAATTTTAAATGTTATAAATCGATCCCTCATATAGCAGGACTTGCTCAAAAGAATTTTTTGAAAAATAAAGATTATATTTATAATGTTATTGCTAGAGTTGATGCAATAGAGATTCATAATCATGCTCTTCCAAATTTTAGAAATAAAATTGCAAAAGATGTACAAGAGAGGTATGATAAAGAGGTAACTTTTGGTAGTGATGCACATTTTATGGAGGAGTTAATAAAATTTTCTAAGGTTGTAAATCATTTAGAAAAATCAAATCTTTTTGAAGATTATTCTACAAAATTGAAACTCATTAGTTGGCTTGGAAAGAAACATTTTTCATATGGATTAAAGGGAATATTGGAAAAATAGGCTTGCATTTTTCACAAAATATAGTTATAATAAAGAGTAATTGGTACGATTCTGTAGCTCAGTTGGATAGAGCGACGCCCTCCTAAGGCGTAGGTCACGCGTTCAATTCGCGTCAGAATCGCCACTCAAAAAATAAACAAAGATGTTGATTTTGGTCAACATCTTTTTTGTGGATTTTTATTGAAAAATATGATATATTAAAGCTTATGAATAAATAAAAATCAGGAGGAAATAATATGAATGAAAAAACTCAAAAAATAATGGGGGGGGGGGGTCGTATAAATCCTTAAAAAATAATCGCTTAAAGAGAAAAAATATATTAATAAATATATTACCTTTCCAAGAATGGAGGGGTAATTAATGAAAAGAGAGAATAATATTGATTTTTTAAAAGTTGTATCATCTATTATGGTAATTATGACCCATATTTCAGCTTATTGGGTAGGAAAATATTTGGAGGTTGATAGTTATAAATTTTCAGTTGGAAATTTTTGGGATACTTTGTCAAGAGTAGCAGTACCAATTTTTGTAATGATAGCTGGAAGATATGCTCTTTCTGATGATAGAAATGAAAATTTTAAAAATTATTATAAAAAGATTTTTAAAAGAATTTATATTCCTACGATAATTTGGAGTATATTATATGTAAGTTATAATTTTTCCCTAAAAATATTAGTAATTTTTATTAAAGGAAAAGAGATAGATTTATTATCTCCTATAAAGGATTTTATTTTAGGAAGACCTTTTTATCATATGTGGTACCTTTATATGATGATTGGAGTTTATCTATTAGCTCCATTTTTGATAAAATTTAAGAAAAAATACGGAGAGAATAAATTTTTTAAATTAGGAATAATTTTTATGTTTATAGGATTTGGAATAATTCTTTTAGAAAAATATTTAGGAAAAATCAATTTTTATGAGAGAGATGATATTTTTAGATATTTAAAATATTATTGGTATTTTTCGCAGTTTAAATTTATAAATTTTATAGGATATTTTATTCTTGGTTATTCTTTAAGAAATAAAAAAATAGATACAAAAAAATCATTATTAATATATTTATTTTCTTTAAGTTCTCTTTTTTTAATGGTAGAGAAAACAAGAATAAGTGAATTTAACTACGATAATAACTTTATTTTTGTAATTATTGGAGCTGTAAGTTTATACTTGTTTTTTAATAATTTAAAAGTAAATTATGATTTTTCAAAATTAGAGAAACATACTTTTAATATTTATTTAGTTCATGCAGGAATAATAAGTGTAATTTCTTTATTTTTAGATGAAATATTAAATTATGAACCAAATCCAATTTGGTATATACCTTTTGCTATAATTTTAGTATTTATTTTATCACTTATTTTTTCCATTGTTTTAGAAAATATTTTAAAGAAGATAAAAAAATAAATATCAAATAAAAGATGAGAGTGTTATATTTTTGTAACACTCTCATTTTAATAAATTATTATTTTTTAGATTTTATATATTCGTCAATAGCTTTTGCTGATTTTTTACCAGCTCCCATAGCTAGAATTACAGTGGCAGCTCCAGAAACTGCGTCTCCCCCTGCAAAAACTCCCTCTCTTGAAGTTTGTCCAAAGTCATCAGCTACAATACATTTCCATCTATTTGTTTCAAGATTTTTTGTAGTAGATGAGATTAATGGATTTGGAGAAGTACCAAGTGCCATTATAACTGTATCCACTTCCATTATAAATTCTGATTCAGGAATTTCTATAAAAGATGCTCTACCAGATGCGTCAGGTTCTCCAAGTTTTGTATGGATACATCTCATACCGATAACCTCACCTTTTTCATTTCCTAAGATTTCTTTTGGTAGTGTAAGTGGGTCGATTATAACTCCCTCTTCTTTTGCGTGATGTACTTCTTCAAGTCTAGCAGGGAAATCTTTTTCACTTCTTCTGTAAACAATGTGAGCCTCAGCTCCTAATCTTTTTGCAGTTCTTACAGCGTCCATAGCAACATTTCCACCACCGATAACAGCAACTTTTTTTCCAACTTTTACAGGAGTTTCATAATTATCTAAGTAACCTTTCATAAGATTTACTCTTGTTAAAAATTCATTAGCTGATAAAACTCCATTTAGATTTTCTCCCGGAATATTCATAAATTTTGGAAGTCCAGCACCACTTCCAATAAATACTGCATCAAATCCCTCTTCATCTAAAAGTTTATCAATAAGTTTTGTTTTTCCGATTATCTCATTTGTCTTGAATTTTACTCCAAGTTTTTTAATATTTTCTATCTCTTTTTGTACAACTTCATCTTTTGGAAGTCTAAACTCTGGGATTCCATAAGTTAAAACACCACCAGTTTTGTGAAGTGCCTCAAAAATAGTAACTTCATATCCCATTTTTGCTAAATCTCCTGCCACAGTAAGTCCAGCAGGTCCACTTCCTATAACTCCAACTTTATGTCCATTTTTTTCAGGAACTTTTATTTCAATAGGATTTTTTAAAAGATAATCTCCTACAAATTTTTCTAATTTTCCAATAGCAACAGCCTCTCCTTTAATTCCTAATATACATTTTCCTTCGCATTGAGTTTCTTGTGGACAAACTCTTCCACAAACTGCTGGTAAAGATGTATAAGTCATCAGAATTTTTCCAGCCTCTTCAATATTTCCATTTTTTATCTCTTGGATAAATGCAGGAATATTTATTGAAACAGGACAACCTTGCATACAAAGAGGATTTTTACAATTTAAACATCTTGAGGCTTCACGTTTAGCCTCTTCTAAAGTATATCCAAAAGTAACCTCTTTAAAATTAGTTGCTCTAACTTTTGGGTCTTGTTCTCTTACAGGAACTCTTTTATTTTTTGGTAAATTTTCTAAATCTTGCTCCTCATGAGAATCTATTGGACAATCTTTTGCAGAGTGAGTAGCTCCGTCAGATTCTCTTAACATTGCTCTTCCCTCTTCAGTTTTATACATATTTTGTCTTCTCATAGCCTCGTCAAAATCTACTAAGTGTCCGTCAAATTCTGGTCCATCAACACAAGCAAATTTTATCTTATCTCCAATTCTTACACGACAAGCTCCACACATTCCAGTACCATCAACCATCAATGGATTTAAACTTACAGTAGTTTTTATTCCATATTCTTTTGTTTTTAGACAGACAAATTTCATCATTATCATAGGACCAATTGCAACAACATGGTCATAATGTTTATTTTGATTTTTTATCAAATCATCTATCACATCAGTTACAAGTCCGTGAAAACCATATGAACCGTCATCAGTGGCAATATATAAGTTATCAGCTACATTTTTTAATTCATCTTCTAAGATTAAAAGCTCTTTAGTTTTTGCTCCAACAATAACATCAGCTTTTAAACCATTTTTTGCAAACCATTTTACTTGAGGATAGATTGGAGCTGTCCCAACTCCCCCACCAACAAATAAAACTTTTTTATTTTTTAAACTTTCTAAATCCTCATGTAAAAATTCACTTTCTACTCCTAAAGGTCCAACTACATCTTGGAAATATTCCCCCTCTTCCAAAGTTCCAATATCCTTTGTACTTTTTCCAAGAACGAAGAAAACTATTGTAACAGTTCCTTTTTCCACATCGTAGTCACATATAGTAAGTGGTATTCTCTCTCCGAATTCATCTTTTTTTACAATCAGAAATTGTCCCGGTTTTGCAGAAAGGGAAAGGTCTTTTGTCTCTACTTCCATAAGACAAATATTTTTACTAAGCCATTTTTTCTTTAAAATTTTATACATATTTTTCCTACCTTTTTAATAAAAAAATTATTTTTTTTCAATAGATGTTAAAGCAATTTTAGTAAACTCAGATATTATATATGGCTTTTGAGTTGATTTTTTATAGGCTATAAAAAATTCTCTACTGCTATAAGCATTTTTAATTTTATAATATTTTATTCCCTCTAATTTTTCAACAGAGCTTGGAACAAAACCAACCCCCATATTTTGATCAACAAGAGAGTTAACAGTTTCAAAATCTTTTGTTTCTAAGATACAATGTAAATTAAAACTTAGTGATTCACAGATTTTATCAATATTTTTTCTAGCTTTTATACCTTTCATAAGCAGTATAAAACTTTCATTTTTAAAGATAGAAAGGTCAACAATCTCATCTTTTATTTTTTGATTAAGAGGATTTGATTTTGGTACAGCTAGAAGAATATCCTCTGTGAAAAGTTTTTTATATACAATTTTTGGGTTAAAATCTAAAAATGCCGATATAACTAAATCTACTTCATCTTCTAAAAGTATTTTTTCTAAGTTATATTGAGAATCTTCGATTATTTTTATCTGAACATCTGGAAAAAGTTTATTAAATTCTGGAATAATTTTTGGGAAAAAATATCTTCCATAGAATTGATAAGCTCCTATACCAAGAGTTCTTTTTTTACAAGAGGAAAGATTTTCTAATTTTTCTTTAAAGATTTTAGTTTGAGATATTATTTTTTCACTCTCTTCCAAAAAAATCTCTCCAGCATATGTCAAAAAAACCCCTTTGCTAGTTCTTCTAAAAAGTTGTAATCCAAGTTCTTCTTCCAATTTTGTTATGGATTGACTAAGTGCTGATTGACTGACAAATAATTTTTCTGCTGCCTTTGAAAAATTATTGAATTCAGCTATACAGCAAACATATTCCATATCTTTTAATGTCATAAATCTTCCACGCCCTTTATAAGTTTTTCTTATAGTAGTATTATAAATTAATATTTCAAAAAAAGCAAATTTATTGTTATAATCTATCCATACAAAGATAGGTATTTCTAAAACATTCCTATAAGATTTTACCGTCTTGTTTCCTTAAACTTATATATGTTAAAAATAAAGCAGATTGTTAGCCCCTCTCTGTTTTATTTTTATTTATTGCAAAAATTTTTTTTACGTGATAAACTTACTTATAGATAAACAACAAAATTATAGGAGATAGAAAGATGAATCCAATATTTTTTGCTATAGGAAAAATAAAAATTACCTATTATGGAATGATGTATGCAATATCTTTTTTACTTGGAATAGAGCTTGGAAAAAAAGCTGCTAAAGATAAAGGTTTTTCTCCAGAGTTGGTGGAAAATTATGCTTTTGTGGCAATGATTTCAGGACTTTTAGGTGGAAGACTTTATTATGTTTTATTTAATTTAGATTATTATTTAAGATATCCTGCTGATATTATAGCTGTTTGGAAAGGTGGAATGGCTATTCACGGAGGAATAATCGGAGGGATAATCGGAACTTGTATCTATGGGTATATAAAAAAAATAAATCCATTGCAACTTGGAGATTTTGCAGCAGGTCCACTTATTTTAGGTCAAGGGATAGGAAGAATAGGAAATCTTATGAATGGAGAGATTTATGGAGTTCCTACTTTTACACCATATAAATATATTTTTTCATTAAAACCAAATTTTTATCAGTGGTTTAATTTTTATCAAAATTTACCACTAGAAGAAAAAATGAAATATACAGAGAAAGTGCCTTGGGGATTAGTTTTTCCACTTTCTTCACCAGCAGGGGAAGAATTTCCAAATCTTCCACTTCACCCAGCTATGCTTTATGAACTTGTTTTAAATTTTATTGGATTTATTTTTATTTGGTTTTTCTTAAGAAAAAAAGATTATCCAGTGGGAGTGGTTTGGTGTTCATATATAATAATTTATAGTCTTATAAGAATTTTTGTAAGTTTTTTTAGAGCTGAGGATTTAATGTTTATGGGTCTTAGAGCTCCTCACCTTATAAGCCTTATTATGATAATAATATCAGGAATTTTTATAATTTTTTTAAATAAAAAAGACAAAATGGCAAAAAATTAAGTCAAACACTGTATCAAGAAGAAAAATAAAACTAGATTTTTTACAAGGAGGAAGAATGAAAAAAATATTTGTAGGATTAATGTTGGTATTAGGAATGATTGGATGTACTAGTTCAAAGGTAGGAAAAACAGAATCTTTAGCTGGAAAACAATATGTTTTAGTTCAACAAGGAAAAGACTATCAAATAACTTTAAACTTTGCAGAGGATAATTTATTTGGATTTGCTGGAGTAAATCATTACTTTGGTAAATATCAATTAGATGGAAATAAACTTGTAGTAGGTAGTGCTGGTTCTACAATGATGGCAGGACCTCAAGAAGCTATGACAGCTGAACAAAACTTTTTATCACAATTAGGAAAAGCAAAAACATATGAAGTAACAGAAACTGGATTAATAATTACAACAGAAGCAGGAGAAAAATTAGAGTTTAAACTAGTTGAAGCTCCAAAACCAGCACAAAAATAGAGAATTTGGAGATGGAAAAAAATGAGTAATAAATATTTAATAGTTAGCAAGGAAATTTTACCAGATTATTTTGATAAAGTTATAGAAGCCAGAGAACTTTTAGAGCAAGGAAAAGTTAAAAATATAAGTGAGGCTGTAAAAAAAGTTGGAATTAGTAGAAGTACTTATTACAAATACAAAGATTTTGTATTTTCTCCATCAGCAGAATCTCACGGAAAAAGAGCCTTGATTTCTGTTGTATTAGAACATACTCAAGGTAGCCTTTCTAATGTTTTAAATTATATAAGTTCTATCAATGGAAATATTTTGACAATTAACCAAAATATTCCGATGAATAACTCTGCTACTGTTATTATATTTATGGAGATTCTTCATATGGCAATTTCTATTGAAGAGGCAATAGATGAGATAAATAAACTTGCAAATGTAATTAACTGTAAACTTATGTCGATTGAATAGAGGTGAAGTGAAATGAAAAAAATAGGAGTAATGTTTCTATTATTATCATCTTTAGCTCTTGCAAGAGGTGGAGAAGATATAGTAGAAGACAGAATGGAGAATCAATTAAAAGTTAGCTTATCAAAAATAATAGATTATAATGTAGATTATGATGTAGACATTTTTGATGATAAAATGAATGTGGAGATAGAGGTTGAAGGTCTGAAGGAACCAAAATTAGATTATAACAAAATAACTGATGCTGTTCTTTCTAGTGCAAAAGAAAATGCTCCCGAAGTAAAAGATATCAATATAACAGTAGTGTATGACCAACCTATTGGAGAAGATAAAATATTATTTAACAAAAGATTTATGTAAAATAAGCCCTTAGGGGCTTATTTTTTTGCATAAAAATAGAGGTTATAAAAAACCTCTATCAATAATTAATAATTAAAGTTCGGCTATCATATCATACCAAACAACTCCACCATGAGTTGATTCTGATACGCCGTAATTTTTATATCCAAAACTTTCATAAAAACCTATAAGATTT
Organism: Fusobacterium perfoetens; assembly: GCF_021531475.1. Classification (NCBI taxonomy): domain Bacteria; kingdom Fusobacteriati; phylum Fusobacteriota; class Fusobacteriia; order Fusobacteriales; family Fusobacteriaceae; genus Fusobacterium; species Fusobacterium perfoetens. The sequence goes on from NZ_JADYTX010000007.1 coordinate 27,738, forward strand.
TCTTTACAAGTTAAGACCATTTTTTCTTTTCCAGATTTTTTAGATTTTTCCATAAGGGATCTCATAAGAAGAGAGGCAACCCCTTTTCTTTGATACTCTGGTAAAACATCAAGTCCAAAAACAGTTTGATTTTTTCCATTAGGATTATGTCCACCCTCTGGTTCATAAAGAGAATCTAATATAACATTAGAATCAGTAATACAACCATTTATAAATCCGATTATTTTATTATTATCACTATCGACTGCCACTAAAAAACTTTCAGGAAAAGTTTTTATTCTATATTCTAATGATTCTTTTGTAGCAGCTTCAGCTTTTGGAAAACAAATTTCTTCAATAGAAGTAACAACATCTAAATCTTCTAAAGAAACAGTTCTTATAAAAATATTCATTATTTAAAATCTCCTTACAAAATTATATGTATTTATAAATATAGATAAGTTGTTAAATATCAGATAAAACTTTTATAACTTTTCCAACTACACTTAGATTTTCTCCAGGTCCAATATAGATAGGAGAATAGTTAGGGTTATCACTTACAAGAGCCACATAATTTTTAGTTATCTTAAGTCTTTTTACATAGGCTTGTTCATCAACAAAAAATGCTCCAATTTCTCCACTTTTAACATCTAGAGTTTTTTTACAAATTATTATAGAACCATCTTTTATAGTTGGCTCCATAGAATCTCCAACTACGTTCACGGCAAAAATATTTTCATTGGAATTATCAAGTCCAGGTAGCATAATATAATCTTCTATATCATTATCTGTAAAAGCTCCAAGTCCTGCAGAAATTCTTTCAAAAAGAGGAATAGTATTATCAGAGGCTTCTGAAATATATTTAGCACTATTTTTAATATTTTCTTTTAAATCAGATTTTAATTTTTCTATTCTATCAACAATTATCTTTGGTGTTCTCTCAATAGCTGCCAGATATAACATATGCTCTTTTTCTTCTGGTGTAAGGTTAAGAGAATCAGCTATTCTATAAAGAACCTCTTCACTAGGTGGATTTTTTACTTCACCTCTCTCAATAGAGTTAAAATAAGATTGAGTTATATTTATCATCTTAGCAAATTTATTTTGACTTATTCCCAAAGCTTCTCTTTTTTCTTTTAAATATTGTGTAAAAGTCAAGGCAAGTACCTCCTTTTTAATATATATTTTCTTATAAATAATTATACTATATTTTAAAATAGATTGCAACAAAATAAAAAAACTATTGACAAAAATAGTTAGTTAATATATAATTATGTTATAGATGATTATAGATATATATTTAACATAAAAAAGGGGGAGTTTTTATGAAAATACTTATAAAAAATAAAAAATGGAATATTTTTTTAGGAGATACATTATTAGTGTGTGATGTTAATCAAAAAGAGGGAGTATTTTTTATAAAATTTGAATACGGGAATAAAATAGTTAATATAAAAAGTAAAAATATAGATAATACTTTAAAGAATTTAGAAGATATGTTTGTAGAATTAGAAGTTAAAAAATCTCTTAGAAAGAAAATCGCAGGATAAAGATAAAATGAAAATAGTTTTTAATATAGAAATAGGCTGAAAGGGTTATTGTAAAGATTAGCAATAACCCTTTTAAATTATTTTAAAATTTTATAGATTTTTTTCATATCAAGATTAGTTTTCATAAGTTTAGCTAGTTTTTTTAACTCTGTTTCTTGATAGGTGTCCATATTCACATAATCCAAAATTGGTGGAAGTCCTTTTCTTTCTCTTAATTTATTAAGAAATTTTCTTGTAAATTTAGAGGAATTAAAAAGTCCGTGGATATAAGTTCCAATAATATTATCTTTACAGATAAGAGCAAAATCATCTTCTCCAGTTACAGAATATTTAGAGTCCTCTCCAGTTGTAAGTCCTTGGTGAATTTCACAACCACTGACAGTTATTCCATCAAATCCCTCCAAAAATCCTGTACAGTTAGTAAGAGTTTTAGTAACTTGTTTAGTGTATTTTTTTTCTTTCATATTTGTTGACATATTAAGAACACCTAAAGTTTCAGCTTTCAAGAAACTACTTTCCACTTGTTTTAAATCTTTTATAGATTTTCCAAGCATCTGGAATCCACTGTGAATACCAAGTACAAGAGTACCTTTCTTGATATATTCCAAAACTCCTTGAGTGATTTTTCTAGCCTCAATAAGAGTATAGTCATATATTGCATTTTTACTTCCAGGAAGAATTATAAGATCAAAATCTCCAGTAAGTTGTTCTTTTGAAGAAATATATACCAGATTAACATCTTCATAAACAAGTAGTGATGTAAAATCTGTTGAGTTTGATAATTTTTCAAAATTTATAACAGCGATATTTAGATCTTTTTTAGATTTTTCATCTTTTGGAGAAAAATTATAGCTATCTTCATTTTCTAATTTTAGATCAATATACGGTAAAACTCCAAGACAAGGAACTTTCAAATTTTGCTTTGCAAGTTTTTCCTCTAAAAGTTTTATACCCTCATCAAGTAAAGCTCTATCTCCTCTAAATTTATTTATAATATAACCTTTGATACGATCTCTATCAGGTTTATCTAAGATCATAAGAGTTCCATAGATAGAGGCAAAAACTCCACCTCTTTCAATATCGGCGATTAAAATTACATTTGAATCAGCAATCTCAGCCATTCCCATATTAACAATATCATTTTTTCTAAAATTAATTTCAGCTGGACTTCCAGCTCCCTCAATGACACCAATTTCAAAATTTTCTTTTAATATATTATAATTTCTAGTTACAATTTTTTTAAAAAGCTCAAAATTTTCATAATATTCTTTAGCCTGCATATTTTTAAAAGGGATTCCTTCTAAAATTACTTGAGAGGAATTATCATCTCCTGTAGGCTTAAGAAGAATAGGGTTCATAAAGGCTTTAGGGGTTGTATTAGCCCCTTCTGCTTGTATCACTTGAGCTCTACTCATCTCTTTTCCATCTTCGTCTACAAATGAGTTTAGAGCCATATTTTGAGATTTAAAAGGTGCAACTTTATATCCATCTTGAGAAAAAACTCTACAAAGCCCAGCGGTTAAAACAGATTTTCCCACAGAAGAGCCAGTACCTTGTAACATAATTTTTTTGTGCATATTATCCTACCTCTTGTATTTTGTTTATCAATTATAGTATATTATAAAATCTCAAAAAAAGAAATAGTTTTATTTAAAATAAAAAAAGCTGTACAAAAATTAATTTGTACAGCTAAAACTTTTAATATTATGCAAAGAACATTTCAGTTAAATCCATAGGATTAACTATTACACCGTCTTTGTAAACACGCATATTTCCAGATGCGATTTCATCTATTAAGATAACTTCTCCGTTGTTATCAATTCCAAATTCAAATTTTATGTCGTAAAGATCTAAACCTTTTTTAGCTAATTCATCTTTAACTATTGTAGATATTTTTTGAGTTCTATCTTTCATAGAATCATATTGCTCAGCAGTCATAACACCTAATACTACTAAACCATCTTTAGTTACTAATGGATCACCAAGGGCGTCATTTTTAAATGTAGTTTCTACATATGCAGGAAGATCTTGAGCTTCTTTAGCATATTCGTTATAACGACGGTAAAAGCTTCCAACAGCTTTGAAACGGCAAATTACTTCTAATCCTTTTCCAAATGGTTTAGCTGGTACTACTTCCATAGTTCCTTTATCTAAGTCAGCTGAAATATAGTGAGTTTTTACTCCAGCGTTGTTAAGAATTTCAAAGAAATATTCAGACATTTTTAAGTTAGCTTTTCCAATACCTTCAATTGTTAAACCAACAGCATTTTCACCTGGATCGAATACTCCATCTTTACCAGTACAATCATCTTTGAATTCTAATAAGAAGTTTCCATTTTCTAATTTGTAAACATTCTTTGTTTTTCCTTGATAAACTTTTTCCATTTTTTCCTCCATATATTTAATATAAAATTAGTGGCGAATCTTAAATAAAACCTTTGGAAAATCACATTTTTCTATATCTTTTAAGTTTTCCAAAAAAACTATATGCTGTATTATATCACTTTTTATTTTTTTTTCAAATTTTTTCTTTAAAAATTTTAAAAAATATAAATCTTTACTTTTTTTAGGTAAAAAAATGAGCAATATTTAATATTTAAGAAAAACTCCTTAAAATAAAACTTATGTTATTTAATAATTTTTTTAAAGATTTTTTATAGAACTTAGAATTAATAAGGATAATAGCTATTTAAAAATCTATTGTTTTATTATTTTAGAAATTTTGTTTTATCTTTTAAAATAAAGTAACATATGTTATAATACTTCTGTTATTAAAAAATGAGGGAGGAATTATTTTGATAAATATAAATGGTTTAGAGATAGAAGTACCTATTATACAAGGTGGAATGGCAATTAGATGTTCTATGTCAAAGCTAGCTTCTGCAGTTGCTAATGAGGGGGGAATCGGAGTAATAGCAGGTTCAGCTCTTCCTCTTGAAGAATTAAGAGAAGAAATAAGAAAAGCTAGAAAAATGATAACAAATAAAAAAGGAGCCTTAGGAGTAAATATAATGTTTGCTGTATCATCTTTTGCTGAGGCAGTAAAAACTTGTATAGAAGAAAAAGTAGATGTTATAATCTGTGGTGCAGGATTTTCGAGAGATGTATTTTCAATGGTAAAAGGAACAGGAATAAAATTATTTCCTATAGTTTCATCTTTAAAACTTGCTAAAATTTCTGAAAAACTTGGAGCAGATGCTATAATAGTTGAGGGAGGAAATGCTGGGGGGCATTTAGGAACTGAACTAGATTCATGGGATATTATGGAAGAGATAACTAAAAATGTTTCATTGCCAGTTTTTGGAGCAGGTGGAGTAATAACTCCAGAAGATGGAGCTAGAATGTTATCACTTGGGACTGTAGGAGTTCAAATGGGAACTCGTTTTGTGGCCACTAATGAGTGTGATGTTGATGAATCTTTTAAAAAGATGTACGTGGACACTCAAAAAGGTGATGTTATAAAAATAATGAGTTCAGTTGGATTGCCAGCTAATGCTATAAAATCTAAATGCTCTGAAAAAATATTAGAAGATACAATAGAAAGACCAAAAACTTGTTCAGGTTGTTTAAAACATTGTAAGAGAAATTTCTGTGTAAGTCAAAGATTAATCTCTGGGCATAGTGGGGATTTAGAAAATGGATTATTTTTCGCAGGAAGAGATGTTTGGAAAATAAAGGAGATTTTATCAGTTCATCAAATTTTTGAAAATTTTAAAGGAATTTTTAATAAATAATTAAAATTTAAACTGTCAATATTATTTGGCAGTTTTTTTTAAAAAACATATTGACAAGTATCGAAGTGTAAGATATAATTATTTTATAAACGGAGGATAAGTTATGGATAAAAATATGAGAAATGCTAAAATTTTTAAAGCTTTTTGTGATTCTAATAGACTTAGAATAATAGAGTTTTTGAAAAATGGAGAAGAGTGTGCTTGCAAACTTCTTGAACAATTAGATATAGAACAATCAACATTATCTCATCATATGAGAATACTTTGTGATTCAGAGATTGTTAAAGGTAGAAAATATGGAAAATGGATTCATTATTCATTAAATAAAGAAAAATTAGAGGAGATAAAAAAAATCATAGGAGATATGATGTAATTTTTTTAGACAATACATTGATATATATAAATATATCAATGAGAAAGGGAGTGGTAAAAATGAGAAATTTTAATTAATAATTAAAAATATATAAGAATAAGAAAATTAGGAGGAAAAGAGAATGGGAATATTTGATAAAATATTTGGAGAGAAAAAATGTAGCTGTTCTTGCGAGAAAAAAACAGAAAAATTAGTAGAGGAAAATATTTTAGAAAAAGACGAGTTAGAGATTAGAGTTTTAGATTCAGGTTGTAAATGTTGTCAAAACTTGGAGAAAAATACATTGGAAGCTACCAAAGAACTAGGAATAAAAACTAAAGTAAAACATATTACAGATTTTTCAGAAATTGCTAAATATGGAATAATGTCTACTCCAGGACTATGGATAGATGGAAAAGTAGTTTCATATGGTAAAGTTTTATCAAAAGATGAAATAAAAATAATTTTAAAAAAAATAACAGAAAAGTAAGAATGCTCCAAAAAGGAGTTTTTATTAAAAATAATACATAGATAATTATCAATGTGAGGGAGAAGAAATATGAATTTTTTATTTTCAATATTGGAATTTATACAAAATCAAATCTTGGGGATGAAATGGTTAAATTTATTGGTGGGAAATATATTAGAAAAATTAGGACTACATAGAACGAGCAATTTATTTAGTGGAGTGCAATTTTTCTTTTATGATACTATAAAAATAACTATATTACTTTGTACTTTAATATTTTTTATTAGCTATATTCAAAGTTACTTTCCACCTGAAAAAAGTAAAAAAATCTTGGGAAAATTTCATGGAATAAATGCTAACATAATAGGGGCACTTCTTGGAACAGTTACTCCATTTTGTTCTTGTTCGTCAATTCCATTATTCATAGGATTTACTTCAGCAGGACTTCCTTTAGGAGTGACTTTTTCTTTTCTAATATCCTCTCCTATGGTAGATTTAGGTTCTCTTTTATTATTGATAGGGATATTTGGAAGCAAAGTGGCTCTTTTATATGTTGCATTAGGATTAATAATAGCTGTAATTGGTGGAACTGTAATAGAAAAATTAAATTTAGAAAATGAAATAGAAGATTTTATACTAAAAGCTAAAGTATCTGAAAATATAGATTTAGATATTCCACAATTAAAGGTAAAAGACAGAATTTTATATGCTAAAAGTCAGACATTTGAAACTTTTAGAAAAGTTTTCCCCTATATATTAATCGGTGTTGGAATAGGAGCATTTATTCATAACTGGATTCCTGAAAACTGGATAATAAATATATTAGGAGGTAAAAATCCATTTGGTGTTGTACTTGCTACTTTATTAGGAGTTCCTATTTATGCTGATATATTTGGTACAATCCCTATAGCTGAAGCGTTACTTTTTAAAGGAGCAAATTTGGGAAGTATTTTAGCTTTTATGATGGCTGTTACAACTTTATCTTTGCCTTCTTTAATAATGCTTAGAAAAGCAATAAAACCAAAATTATTAAAAATATTTGTATTTATCTGTATTATTGGTATAATAATCGTGGGATATATATTTAATATTTTTCAACATATTATAGTATAAAAAGGAGAGAAAATTGAAAAAAGTTGCTTTTATATGTGTACATAACTCTTGTAGAAGTCAGATAGCAGAGGCTTTAGGAAAATATTATGGAAAGGATATTTTTGAAAGTTACAGTGCTGGTACAGAAACAAAACCACAAATTAATCAAGATGCAGTGAGACTTATGAAAAAAATCTATGGAATAAATATGGAAGAAAGTCAAAAGTCAAAACTTTTAGAGAATATTCCAACTGTAGATATAGTTATAACTATGGGATGTAATGTAAATTGTCCAAATCTTCCTTGTGAATGGCGTGAGGATTGGGGATTAGAAGACCCAAGTGGGAAATCTGATGAGGAATTTATAAAAGTAATAAAAGAGATAGATTTAAAAATAAAAGAATTAATAGAGAGGATTTAAAATAAAAAATGGAGCTGTTGCAAAATGCAATAACTCCTATTTTTCTATAAAGTATTGGCTTCTTCTTTTAAACCAACGATTAGAAGTTCGGCTGTTCTTGCGTTAGTGGCAACAGGAACTTTATGAACGTCACAAAGACGAATAAGAGCTTGAACATCTGGTTCATGTGGCATAGCAGAAAGTGGATCTCTAAAGAAAAATACAGCTAGTATTTTATCAGAAGCAATATCAGCACCTATTTGTTGGTCTCCACCAAGAGGACCAGAAAGGTATCTAGTAACATCTAAATCAGTAGCTTGAACAATTCTACCTCCAGTAGTACCAGTTCCCACTAAATCATAGTTAGCAAAAAAATCTTTATGCTTTTTTACAAAATCAACTAATTCATCTTTTTTCTTATCGTGGGCGATAAGAGCAATTCTTTTTTTCAAAATAATACCTCCAAAATAACGGATATGATTTTTAAAAATAGCTATCAAATTATGATAGCTATTTAAAAATACTATTTATTTAATTTGTCGTTTAAAGATTTTCCAGCTTTGAATTTAACAACTTTTTTTGCAGGTATTTCCATTTCTTCACCAGTTTGAGGGTTTCTTCCAGTTCTTGCTGATCTTTCTCCAACACAGAATTTACCAAAACCTAAGAAAGAAATTTCATCTCCAGCTAGAACCACTTCTTCGATACATTCTAAGAAAGCAGCGATTTTTCTTTCAGCTTCAGCTTTTGATGCAAATTCACCTTTAACATAATATTTTTCAACAAAGTCTTTTTTTAGCATATTTATTCCCTCCTTGATATATATAAAACTCTTAACAGTAATATATCATATTTTTATATAATATTAAATAAAAATTTAAAAAAAATTCTATTTTTTTTGCTATAAAAAATAGAAATGAGATATAATTCCTTTAAAATAAAGGATTAAGAAAACAAAAACAAAAAAACGAATAACAAAAATAAAAATAATAATTATTTTATTAAGAATAGTAATTTTAGAGAAAAGCCTTTATTTAAAAGGGTAGGATTGATTTTTGAAATATTTTTTTCGGTTTTAGTCATAAAAATATTATTAAAATAAGATAATTTTTTTGATATTTCGCAAAAGTTGTATTATAATATAAATAGAGATTTTTTTATTCAAAAAGGAAGTGATGCAATGAGATTTTTAAGATTTACTCCTAAAGGTACAACAGAAGAGTTAATTGGTATTCTTTCAAAAGATGAAAAAAAGGTTTTTGATTTAAATTTCTTTGAATTAGGTAAGATGTATTCATCTATTCAAGAGATAATAGAGCATTTTAATGATGTTGAATTAAAAGAGATAAAAAATTTATTAGCTGGTGAATTAGACGGTCTTGGAAAATATGATATAGAAGATGTAAAGATTTTACCTCCATTAAAAAGAACAATTCATGATATTATCTGTGCTGGTTTTAACTATGCTGATCATTTAAAAGAGATAAAAAAAGATAGTTCTAATAAGGTTGTAAACAGTGTATATTTTTCTAAAAGATCTACTAAGATGATAGGACAAGATGGAGAGATAGATGGACATTTAGATTTAGATCCAGCTCTTGATTATGAAGTAGAGCTTGCTGTTATAATCGGTAAAGAGGGAACAAATATAGATCCAGAAGATGTTGAAAAATATATTTTTGGTTATACAATTATGAATGATATATCAGCTAGAGGAATTCAAGGTAAACATCGTCAATGGTATAAAGGAAAAAGTTTAGATACTTTTACATCTTTAGGACCAGTTATAGTTACAAAAGATGAGTTACCTCTTCCACTTAATTTAGATATTGAAAGTATTTTAAATGGTGAAACAAGACAAAAATCAAATACAAAACTTATGATAAGAGGTATCAAAGAATTAATTTCTGAAATCTCTCAAGGAATTACATTAGAACCAGGAGATATTATTGCCACAGGAACTTGTTCTGGTGTAGGTGTAGGATTTGATCCACCTAGATATATGAAATCTGGAGATATAATCGAATGTAAAATTGAGAAGATAGGAACTTTAAGAAATAAAGTTAAATAGAAAAATAAAAAGGGTATTATGAACTAGAGCTTTAAAACTATTAGTTTATAATCCCTTTTTCTATTGTAAAAATTTATATAAAAAAGTAGAACCGTCATTTGACGATTCTACTTGGTGGGAAAATAAATTATAAAAAAAGTAACAAATAAAAGATATTGTTTGAAGATAACAAAAGAATAATTGTATGTGATTTTGTATAATTTAAAATGACTTGTATTTGTTAAAGTGAGCTAAAAGTTTTTTACTTATAAAATTTATTTATTAAGTCTAAAGAATTTAAATTATCTTTTTCAATATCTTTGAAGTATCTGTAAGTAGAAACTTTAATTTCCCCACAAGCACTTTCATCAGCAACAATAATTCCTTTTCTGTGTAGTTGTAAAGCTGAAACAGTACACATATGGTTAACTCCTTCTTCAATAGCTTTGTGAAGAGCTAAAGCTTTGCTACTAGAATCTACCATAACTAAAACTTCTTCTGCTTCAAGAACAGTTTGAACTCCAACAGTAAGAGCATTTTTTGGTACTTTATTTATATCGTTATCGAAAAATCTTGAGTTAGCAATTATAGTTTCTGTTGTAAGACTTTTTACTCTAGTTCTAGAACTTAAAGATGAACCTGGTTCGTTAAAAGCAAGATGTCCATCAGAACCAATTCCTCCAACAAAAAGTTTAATTCCTCCTAGAGCTTTAATTCTTTTTTCATAGTTAGCACATTCTTCTTCTAAATTTTCAGCTAAACCATTTAATATATTTACATTTTCTTTTTTTATGTCAACGTGCTTGAAGAAAGTTTCGTACATATAAGTATGATAACTTTGAGGATCGTTTTCTCCTAATCCAACATACTCGTCCATATTAAAAGTGATAACATTTTCAAATGAGATTACTTTATCTTGGTATAATTTAATAAGTCTTTTATACATATCAGTAGGTGTACTTCCAGTAGGTAGACCAAGAACAAAAGGTCTTTCTTTAGTTGGTTTAAATTCTAATATTTTTTTTGCCACATAGTAAGCAGCCCAATCTCCAATTTTTCCCTCAGGAATAATAACTCTCATAAAATCCTCCTAAAAATTATTTTATTAATTGTATGGATATATGTTACATTTTTTCTGTTGAAACTTCAAAGTTAATCTTTTTCCCTTTTTTTTGAAAAAAATAATTTGAACTAATTGATAAAAGTGTAGTAAAATAATACTAAATATATTTATATAGTGAAAAAAACAAAAAATAAAAATAGCGGTGATGTAATGAAAGAAAAACTTTATAAATTAACTAATTTTCTTCAAATAATAATAACAAAAAATATGAGTTTTTTTATAGCTTTAGGAATTTTTAGAATATTAAATTTAAAATGGGAGAAATCTTTTGAGATAGTGGAACTTTTAGTAAAATATATTATTCCTATAACCATTGCTTATACAACGGGAAATCTAATAGAAAAAAAATATGGGTCAATTACAAGTGTATTAGCTAGTGTTATATATTTGGTTAGTTTTCAAAATAATAATATCTTAACTATAATTTTACTTTCGACTTTTTCAAGCTTGATGATAAAAAAAATAAAAAGTAGATTAATCTTAAAATATTTTCCCAGCTTGGAGATGTTAGGAGTTAATATTTTTATTCCAATAATAGCAATTATAAGTGGAGTTTCTATGAGTATCATTAATAAAAATATAGGAGAGGAGTTTGGAAAAATAATAAACTTGATATTAGAAATGGGTGAAAATGCTTGGTTTATTTTTTTTATTACGCCAATAATAGAGGTTTCAAAAGTATTTTTTTTAAATAATATAGTAAATCGTGGAGTATTGTTTTTCTTGGGGTATGAAGAGATGTTACAAAAGGGGAGTTCTTTATTTTTTTTACTTGAAACAAATCCAGGTCCTGGTCTCGGAATTTTACTTTCATATTATTGTTTTGAAAAAAATAAAAAACAGATGTTAAATACTGTAACTTTAGAGTTTTTTGGTGGAATTCATGAATTTTATTTTTCATATGTTATAAAAAATTTAAAATTATTATTTCCATTGGTAATTGGTGGAATCGTAGGAAATTTATTTTTTTATATTTTTGGAGTAGCTCTTTATGGGCTGCCTTCTCCTGGAAGTATTATTCTAATCTCACTTTTTTCAAATTCAAAATTTATATTTTTAATATTAGGGATATTTTTATCAATAGTTGTTACTTTTTTTGGAGCATACTTAATATTAAAAAATGAAAATACAGATTTTAAAGAAAATATAAAGAAAATAAACAAAATTTATTTGAAAAAAGATATAAAAAAAATAGGAATTGTGTGTATTAGTGGTGCTGGAACAAGTACAATCGGAAGGAATTTTTTAGCTAATGAGTTAGAAAAAAATGGGTATGGAGATATAAGAATAGAAAATTATAGTTCAGAAGAGGTTGAAAATGATGTTGATATTATAATAACCCATAAAAACTTGAAAAATAGTGTTGAGAAAATATATAAAGATAAAGATATAATAGTTTTGGAAAACTATTTGGATAAAGAGTTTTATAAAGAGTTTATAAAAAATTATTTGAGAGAAAATAAAAATCAGAAAAGACAGGATATTATAATAGAGGTAAATCAGAAAGACATTTCATTGTCAAAGGAAGATGAGGAAAAACTTTTAATAATAAATGAGAAAATAGGAATAGTAGAGAAAGAAAATGATAAAATTTTAATAAAACACTATCCATATGGAGTGAATATTCAAGAGAATGAACTATTTATGGTTGTATATCTACCTAAAAATTTTAAAGAAAGTAGTGAGATAGCGGAAAAAATAAATTCTTTAACAAATAAAGAGATAGAAAATCTCGAAATTATAGATGATGAAAAAGAGATAGTAGAGTTACTTGAATTAGAAAAAATTTTGGAGGTGAAGAAAGAGTGTTAAATAAAAGATGTATTGAAATTATTGAAGAGTTAAGAAAAAATAATTATACTATTTTTATTAAGGAAATGGCAGAAAAATTCGGTGTAACAGAGAGAAGTATCAGATACGATATAGAAAATATAAATTATTATTTTAGCAAATTTAACTTAAATGAAATAGAAAAACAATCAAAAGGGATTTATACATTAGAAGAAGAGGATAAGAAAATAGAAGAACTATTGAAAAATATGTCTCAAAGATTTTATGTTTTTACCAGTTACGAAAGAAAAGAATTTATAGAGGAGAAGTTTTTATTTTTTGAAGAAAATAGACTTATAGATTTAGCTGAAACTTTAGATATAAGTATGAGTACAATAAAAATAGATCTGAAAGAGGTAAAAATATTTTTTATAGAAAATGGATTAAACTTAAATTTTTATTCGAAACAGGGAATTTTATTAGAGGGGAATGAGGAAAAAATAAGAATGTTACAACTTAGGTTTTTGAATAAATATTTAGAAATAAATAGTGAAAATATATTATCCCTGAAAAAGAAAGAAACAAAAACCTATTTGGACGATATTATATATGAAGATTTAAAAGAAATATTTGAAAAAATAAACTTAAAAAATATTTATCGTTTTGTAAAAAGAATAGAGAAAAAATTAGATGCAACTATATCTGATGAAGCTTTTACGATTTTAAGATTTTATATAGTTATTATGTTAAATAGAATAAAAAATAATAAAATAATTCTTCAAAGAGAAATGAATAAAAAATTTTTAATGGAAACAAAAGAATTTGAAATAATTAATAAAGAAAAAGAATTTTTGGAAGAACAATCCAAAATTAAGATAGAAGAAAATGAAGTTCTTTTATTAACAGAGTTATTTTTGGGGTCTCATTCGTATAATTTTAACTCATCGTTCTTTGAAAACTGGATAGAGTTGGAGATTTTAGTCAATAAACTTATAAAAGATGTTAGTGATATTTTAAATATAAATCTTACTCAGGATAAAGCTTTGATAGACGGACTTTTAAATCATTTAAAACCAGCTTACTATAGAATTAGAAATAATATTAAATTTGAAAATAAAATTTATGAAGATGTAAAACTTTTATATGAAGAACTTTATGAAAAAGTAAAAATAGTAAGTAAAAAATATTTAGAGAAATATATAGGAAAAGATATACCTGAAGAGGAAATAGCTTTTTTAACAATTCATTTTAAGACAGCTATAGATAGAAAAGTCAATTCCCAAAGAAAAACTAAAAATATAATAATAGTTTGTGGATTGGGATATGGTAGTTCAAAACTTATAGCTCAAAAACTTTTGGAGAAGTATGATGTAAATATTATTGCTACTCTTCCATATCATAAGTTTTTAGAAATAGAAGATTATGAAGATATAGATTTTATAATCACCACTTTGGAAATAGAAGATAAACTTGAATATACTTTTCCGATAATAAAAGTTCATCCAATTTTAACAAAAGAGGATAAAATTTTATTAGAAAGTTATGGTTTGAGTGAAAACCAAAGAAAAATCTCTCTAAATCAGTTGATGAATATAATAAAAGAAGAAACAAATATATTAAACGAAAAAGAACTAATAAAAAAATTAAAAAATATTCTAAAATATAAATATATAGATGATATTGAAAAACAAAAAATATACTCTCTTTCAGAATTACTACCGTTAGAAAATATAAAAGTAATTGATAAAGTAAAGGATTGGAAAGAAGCGATAAAAGTTTCTAGTATGCCTTTACAAATTGGAAATTATATAAAAGATGAATATATAGATGAGATGATAAAAAATGTAGAACAAAATGGAAGTTACATGGTTGTAAATGATGTAGTTGCCCTTCCTCATGCAAGAACAAATGGACTTGTAAATAAAACTGGAATGAGCCTCTTAGTTTTAAAAGATGAAGTTACTTTTCCAGGAGAAAAAAGAGTGAAAATTCTTTTAACTTTTTCAAGTTATGATCAAAAAGAGCATATTGACGCTTTAAGTAAATTTGTAACTATTTTGGAAGAGGGAGATTTTATAAATAAAATAAAAAAATTAGGTGATGTAGAAATAAAAAGAATTATAGATAATGAATAAAAATTGAATATTAATCAAAGACCAGGAATTTACCAAAGACCAGTAAATTTACTGGTCTTTTTTTGATAATTTTTTTCCAAAATATAAGAAAAAAAATATTTCCATTTTTAGAGAAATAAAACTTATCACTTTTTATTGAAATGGTTAGACTTTGAATAATTCGTTTTAAAAAAGTATAATTAAAATATAAAAACAAGGAGGTTTTGAAAATGGAAAATAAAAATGATGTTAAAATTTTTGTTCAAAATTTTGGAAGATTTTTAAGTGGAATGGTAATGCCAAATATAGGAGCATTCATTGCTTGGGGGATAGCAACAGCATTATTTATTCCAACAGGATGGATACCTAATGAGGAGCTAGCGAAATTAATTTCTCCGATGCTAAATTATCTTCTACCATTATTGATTGGATATAGTGGAGGAAAATTAATCGCAGGAGAGCGTGGAGGAGTTATGGGAGCTATCACTACAGCAGGAGTTATAGCAGGAACAACAATTCCAATGTTTATAGGGGCGATGATAGCTGGACCAATAGGTGGAATTATAATTAAAAAATTTGATAAGACAATAAATGGAAAAGTAAAATCTGGATTTGAAATGCTTATCAATAACTTTTCAATAGGGATTTTAGGAATAATTTTAGCAATAATATTTTATGAGGCTGTTGGACCTTTAGTAGAAACAGCAAATGGAGTTTTAGGAAATGGAGTTAATAAATTAGTTCAACTTGGATTATTACCAATAACTTCTCTACTTGTTGAGCCAGCAAAAATATTATTCTTAAATAATGCAATAAATCATGGAGTATTTTCACCATTGGGAATACAACAAGTTTCAGAAGTAGGAAAATCAATCTTCTTCTTAATAGAAGCTAATCCAGGACCAGGTTTAGGAGTTTTATTAGCTTATGTATTCTTTGGTAAGGGAAGTTCAAAGCAATCAGCATCAGGGGCAGCACTTATACATTTCTTTGGTGGAATCCATGAAATATATTTTCCTTACATACTAATGAAACCATTTTTAATAGTAGCCGTTATTTTAGGTGGAATATCAGGAGTATTTACAAATGTAGTTTTAGGTTCAGGACTTATTGCTCCACCATCTCCAGGAAGTGTATTTGCGATAATGGCTCTTGCACCAAAAGGGGGATTAACAAAAGTTTTAATCAGTATATTAGTTGCAACAGTAGTTTCATTTGTAGTTTCATCTGTCATTATAAAAAATTCAAAAAGCGATTTAGATTTAAAAGATGCTCAAAATAAAGTAAAAGATATGAAGGCAGCATCTAAAAATGAGATGGCTAATGTAAAATCTGGAGTTTCAAAAATAGTAGTAGCTTGTGATGCTGGAATGGGTTCAAGTGCAATGGGGGCAAGTGTACTTAGAAAAAAAGTTAAAGAGGCTGGATTAAATATAGAAGTTACAAATCGTTCAATATCAAACTTAACAGAGGATATAGATATTGTTATAACTCACAAAGATTTAACACCAAGAGCTAAAAAAACAGTTAAGCAACCTTTACATCTATCAATAAATAATTTTATGGACGGGGAATTTTATGATGAATTGGTAAAAAAATTAAAAGAGGGGGATAGTTCTTATGGGGAAAGCAAAACATTTGAAGGAGAAATTGAGAAAGATAGTGAAAAATTATTTACTCTGGAGAAAAGGGCAATAGTTTTAAATAAAGAAACTATTCAAAAAGAAGATGCTTTAAAAGAAGTTGGAGATTATATGGCAGAGTTAGGTTATGTGAAATCTGGATATAAAGACTACATTTTACAACGTGAAAAAGAATCAACAACTTATATAGGAAATTATGTAGCTATACCTCACGGAACTGTTGAAGGAAAAAAAGAAATTTTAAAAACAGGAATAGTTATCTTCCAATATCCAAATGGTATTGATTTTGGAAATGGAAATATAGCTTATTTCTTGATAGGAATAGCAGCAAGAAATAATGAACATATAGATATTATCTCTCATCTTTCAGATGTTATAGAAGATGAAGATGAAGTTTTAAAACTAAAAGATGAAAAAAATTCTGAAAAATTATATGAAATATTTTCTTTTTAAGGAGGAGAAAAAATGAAAAAAGCGATACAATTTGGAGCTGGAAATATTGGAAGAGGATTTATAGGAGCTATTTTATCTGAAAATGGTTATGAAGTTTGTTTTGCTGATATAAATGAAAATGTAATATCAGAATTAAACAATAAAAAAGAGTATGTGGTTGAAGTTGTAGGACAAAAATGTGAAGAAATAATTATAAAAAATGTTTGTGGTGTATTATCTAATGGAGAAGAAATTTTTGAAAAAATAAAAGAGGCTGAGATAATAACAACTGCTGTTGGACCTGGAGTTCTTAAAATAATAGCTAAAACAATAGCAAAAGGTATAGAAGAAAGAATGAACAGTGGTATAAAAGAAAACTTAAATATAATAGCTTGTGAAAATATGATAAAAGGTTCATCAACACTAAAAGAAGAAACTTTTAAATACCTATCAGAAGATGCGAAAGAATATGTAAATCAATATGTTGGTTTCCCAGATTCAGCTGTTGATAGAATAGTACCACCAATGGAAAAAACAGAAGATATTTTAAGAGTTAGAGTTGAAGAATTTAAAGAATGGATAGTAGATGAAACTTTATTTAAAGGAGAAGTTCCTAAAATTGAAGGAATGACTTTAACAAAAAATCTAATGGCTTTCATAGAAAGAAAACTATTTACTTTAAATACTGGTCATGCAATAACAGCTTACTTAGGAGTTTTAAAAGGATATAAAACAATAAAAGAAAGTATTGAAGATCCAGAAATAAAAAACATAGTTTTAGGTGCTATGAAAGAAAGTGGAGAAGTTTTAATCAATAGATATAACTTTGATAGAGAAAGTCACTATAAATATATCGAAAAGATTTTAGGAAGATTTAAAAATCCTTATTTAGTAGATGAAGTTGTAAGAGTTGGAAGAGAACCACTTAGAAAATTAAGTTATAATGATAGATTGATAAAACCATTAAGAGGAACTATTGAATATAATACTAATAATGAAAATTTAATTTTAGGAATAGACGCTGCTCTAAATTATAAAAATAGTAACGACACTCAAGCAGTTGAATTAGATAGAAAATTAAATGAAAATAATTTTGAAAATGCTTTTTATGAAATAACAGGACTACAAGATAAAAAGTTAGAGAAAAAAATCTATGAAAATTATATAAAAATAAAAAATAATCAGCAAATAAAATCTAATAAAATATATTCCTAGTATCAAACTGGAAGAAGGCTACCAAGTTTAGGTAGCTTTTTTCTTTTTTTGTAAAAAAATAGAACTGCTAGATTAAACAGTTCTATAATATTTATTTTTTGGTGGAGATGACGGGAATTGAACCCGTGTCCAAAACAATAAGCACCATAAGCTTCTACAAGTTTAGTCTGTTATTAGATTTCACAATAACCACTCCCACAGACAGGGCTGATTAAAGCTATCCTCTAAAGTGTCCCTAATTGCTTAGAGAAATCGCAAAAGGTAATCTGTGTAATTGGTAACACCTCGTAAGTTTTCTCCCACAGAATGAAAAAACGGAGGTGAGCTGACTAATTAAGCAGCTAAAGCGTATTCGTTGTTTCCATCTAAACGATGAGTTGATCTCTCACAGCGATCATCCTGACCTGCTACCTATGACCTTATGGCCCTGTCGAAACCTTTGCATCCCCAGTATTAAATTTTTCTAGAACAATATTATACTATTTTTTTTCCAATCTGTCAATTAAATAGCAAAATAGTTCCATTCTATTTATTTAAAAAATTTAGATTTTAGATTTTTTAAATCTCTATATCTTCTATGAAGATGAGCTCCAAAATAAGCTGTAAGTGGAATAGAGACTAAAATTCCAATACTTCCAGCAAAAGATTTTAAAATCTCAACACCAATAAATTCATAATTTAAAAGTCTTATAAATGGAAGACTTTCTAAATTTTTATTTATAACTATCATATCAAAAAGAGAACTTCCAATATAGGCCAAAATAAGAGTATTTATCATAGTTCCAACCATATCTTTTCCAATATTTAAACCAGAATTATATATATCTTTTGAACCAAGACTTGGATTTTTTTCTCTTATCTCAGTAAGAGCAGAGGAGATAGACATGGAAACGTCCATAATAGCTCCCATACTTCCTAAAATTATCCCAGCAGGTACAAGTTCTTTTATTTTTATTCCTTGTAACATATCTATATAAGTTATAGAATCAAGAGTTGGATAACCACTAAAATTCATTTTTTTTATCAGTAAATAGGATAAAACTCCTGAAAAAATAGTTCCACCAACACTTCCAATTATTGCAACGACTCCTTTATGAGTAAATCCAGCTACAAATAAAATAGTTATAATTGATGATAAAAGAGCAGTTATAACGGAGATAAGTATTGGAGAATATCCTTTCATAGTGCAAGGAATAAAGAAATAAAAAATAAGCCATACTGTTATTAAAAGAGCAATCAATGATTTAGCTCCTTTTTTCTTAGCAAGAGCTAAAGTAAGTAGAGAAAAGATTACTCCCATTAAAATATAATCATCTCTTCTATCTACATCAGTTATATAATAGTTACTATTTTCATCTTCTCTACAAAGAACGACTTTATCTCCTTTTTTTAGAGTAAGATTAAAGGCGTCGACAGTGTAGATAGGAAATTCTATTCTATGTATTTTATTTTGGATTTCTATATAAAATACTTCAACGTCTTTTATCTCCTCACCATCTGGTTTAATCTCTGTTTTTATAGAATTTTCAACATAACTTCCAACTTTTTTTATTATTTTTCCAGTGACATATTCCTCTTTTGCAAAAGAAAAAATAGAAAATATAAGAAAAATTCCAAGTATTAATTTTTTCATAGATGCTCCTTATTAAAATTAAAAATAAGTAAATGGCTGTTATTTTTAACAGCCATTTATAAAATTATTTTTTCTTTTCTTGAATCCAAGGGGAAGAATTTCCCATAGAATAATTTTTAATAAATTCCTCTTTAAATTCTAAGTATCTATCTTCTAAAATAGCAGTTCTTGCTTTTTTCATAAGATTTACTAAGAAATATAAATTATGATAAGTAGTAAGTCTTTGTCCTAAAATCTCTCCAGCTTTTAAAAGATGTCTTATATAACCTCTTTTATAATTTCTACAAACATAACAGTCGCAGTCTTCATCTAGTGGTCTATCATCTTCAGCGTAGATAGCATTTTTTATAACAAGTCTTCCATATTTAGTAAACACAGTTCCATGTCTTCCGATTCTTGTTGGGTGAACACAGTCCATCATATCAATTCCATGTTCTACAGCCTCTAACATATCAAGAGGTTCTCCAACTCCCATTAAATATCTCGGTTTTTCTTCAGGGAAAAGTGGAGTTACATTTTTAAGGATTCTATACATGTCCTCTTTTTTCTCTCCAACAGCAAGTCCTCCCATTGCATAACCAGATATATCTTCATCAAGAACTTTTAATTCATTTAAACTTTTCTCTCTTAGATCTTCATAAATTCCCCCTTGAACAATTGCAAAAAGTCCTTGTTCAGTAGGTCTTTTATGATAAGTTACACATCTTTTTGCCCATCTTGTAGTTCTTTCAATAGATGGGATAAGATATTCTCTTGAAGATGCTCCTGGTGGGCATTCATCAAAAAGCATAACTATATCAGATCCAAGATTATTTTGAATTTCTATTGATTTTTCAGGAGATAAAAATCTTTTTGATCCATCAAGATGAGATGAAAAAGCAACTCCCTCTTCAGTTATTTTTCTAAGATGTCCTAAGCTAAATACTTGGAAACCACCACTATCTGTAAGAATTGGTCTGTCCCAATTACTAAACTCATGAAGTCCACCAAATCTTGCAATAAGCTCATCAGATGGTCTTAAATGTAAGTGATAAGTATTTCCAAGGATAATCTCTGTTCCAAGTTCTAAAAGTTCTTCTTTAGTCATTCCTTTTACAGAACCTTGAGTTCCGACAGGCATAAATACAGGAGTTTCTATTTTTCCGTGAGGAGTTGTTATAACTCCAGCTCTAGCATTACCCTGTTTTTTTATTAATTCATATGTTACTGGTAATTTTTTCATTATTTTATTTCCAACCTCTTACCTTTCTATCTCTATTACATATTTAATTTTTTTGATATTTTCAATAAGTAAACTGTAATCTCTCTTATTAGAAATTTCAACAGCCACTTTTATTTTTAGATATTTTTTACCATTTTTTGTAATTGTATTTGAGTTGATATCTGTTAAGAAAATTTTATGATTTGCAATTAAAGCTACAATCTCCATAACAAGACTTTTATTATCTTCAGCGATGATAGAGAATTTAAATTGATATTTATTAAGTTTTTTATTAACAACATCTAAATCCCATTTAACATTTATTTGTCTTTCAGGTTCGTGTTCTATCATATTTTGGAAGTTTTTACAATCTTTTCTGTGGATTGCAATCCCTGTAAGTTTTGTAATATATCCACCGATTTCATCACCTGGAAGAGGGGTACAACATTTTGCAAATCTTATTAAAGTATTGTCTATTCCTTCAACTATTATTCCATAATCATTTTTCTTTCTTGAACTTTTTTGAGTAGGAGCTATAACAGTTTTTTGAGGAATATCTTTTTCTCTGATACTTTCTTGATAATCTCTTAGTTTATCAACAATAATTTCAACTTTACTTCTTTTTTCACCCATAATAAAATAAAATTCATCTAAAGTAGGAATATGATGTTTTTCCATATGTTTTTTTATTACAGGAGATTCTTCTAAATCTTTTAAAGTCATTGGGATAGTTAATTTTTCTATCTCTTTTTCAAGAGAATCTTTACCAAGTCTTATATTTTCTTCCCATTTCTTTTCTTTCAACCATTTTCTAATTTTACTTTTTGCCCCTTGAGTAACAACTATATCAAGCCAGTCATTACCAGGTCCTTTGGCACTTTTAGAAGTTATAATTTCAACTCTGTCACCACTTTTTAATTTATAATCAAGTGGAACAATATCTCCATTTACCTTAGCTCCGATACATTTGCAACCTACTTCAGAGTGGATAGCAAAAGCAAAGTCAATAGGAGTGGCTCCAGTTTTTAATTCTAAGATATCTCCTCTTGGAGAAAAGGCAAATATTGTTTCCTCGATTATATCTCCAGTTATAGAGGTAACAAAATCTTTTGCACTGTCAGCTTCTTTATTAAGCTCTATAATATCTCTAAGCCAAGAATAAACTTTATCTTTTTTACCAACTTTTACTTTTTCTTTATAACTCCAGTGAGCTGCAACCCCTTCTTCAGCTATCCTATCCATCTCTTCAGTTCTTATTTGAATTTCTACAAATTTTCCTTCAGGTCCAACTATTGTAGTGTGGATAGATTGATAGTTATTAGATTTTGGCACAGCGATATAGTCTTTAAATCTTCCAGGAACAGGACTAAATTGTTCGTGGATAACTCCAAGAGTGTGATAACAAGTTGTCACATCTTTAACAATAATTCTAATTCCCATAAGGTCATAAAGGTCATCATAACTTCTATGTTTTTCATAAACTTTTTTATAAATACTATAATAATGCTTAAATCTTCCTTTTATATTTCCTTCGATTTCAGCTTTTTTCAAAAGCCCAGATATAATATTTTCTACATCTTTTATATATTCATCTCTTTCTTCTTTTTTGGAATTGACAAAATCTCTTACTTCAACATATTTTTCTGGATAGATATACATAAAACATAAATCTTCCAATTCAGATTTGATTTTTGCCATTCCAAGTCTATGAGCAAGAGGAGCGTATATAGCTAAAGTTTCTTTTGAAACTCTAAGTTGTTTTTCTTCTGGTACAAAATTTAGAGTTTTCATATTGTGAAGTCTATCAGCTAATTTTATTATGATAACTCTTATATCTTTTGACATAGCAAGCATCATTTTTCTAATGCTTTCATCTTGTTGTTTAGTACCATTAGGTAATTTTTTTAATTTTGTAACCCCATCTACTAAGTTAGCAACAGATTCTCCAAAATTATATTTTATATCAGCAATAGTTATAAAAGTATCTTCAACAATATCATGTAAAATCCCAGCTATTATAGAATCAGTATCCATTCCCATATCAATTATTATTTTTGCAACTTGGACTGGATGTAAAATATAATTATCTCCTGATTGTCTAAACTGACCAACATGAGCTTCTTCAGCAAAAGAAAAAGCTAGTTTTATTTTTTCTATATCAACATCAAGATTTTTCTTTTTAATTTCCTCTAAAATTCCGTTTAAATAATCCATATTTCCCCTCTTTCTAAAAGCTCTCTAATACTCCATCAGTGTAAAGATATCATATCCTTCGAATTTTTTAGTGCTATCAAATTCCTCTTTTAAATCTATTAAGAAACAGATTCCTACAACTTCACCACCAAGTTCTTCTATAAGTTTTATAACAGCTTGAGTAGTTCCTCCAGTAGCTAAAAGGTCATCAATGATAACAACTTTTTGTCCAGCTTTTATAGAATCTTTATGTATTTCTAAAGTATTTTTTCCATATTCTAAATCGTAGTCAAAAGATATAACTTCTCTTGGTAATTTTCCAGGTTTTCTAACTGGAACAAATCCAATTCCTAAGTTATATGCCACAGGACTTCCAAATATAAATCCTCTTGATTCAGGTCCAACTATAACATCAGCTCCTTTTTCTTTTGCAAAATTAGAAAATTCATCAATGGCACTTTTAAAAGCCTCTCCATTTTGAATAAATGAAGTGATGTCTCTAAAAGTTACACCTTCGATTGGAAAATCTTTTATTGAAGTTATATATTTTTTATAATCTATTTTATTCATCTTTTTCTCCTAATAATTTAATATATTTTTTATCTAGTTTCCCCTGTGGAGAAACAAATCTTAAAACTGAATCTCTCTCTTTATATTTTTTTAGTTTTTGCTCAAGGGTTGCTAAAAGAATATAAAGTTCATCGTTTCCATTTTGTGTGACAATATATCTTTTTAATTCTTTTTCAAGACTCTCTAAATCTTTAGATATTTTTTCTTTAAAAGTAAAATATAATGTCATAGCATTGGAATCACTATAATATTTATTTGAAATGTTATATAAAACTTTTGATAACTCTTGATAATCTTTTTCTTTTAAAAGAAAATTCAGATATGTTTCGTAGTAAGTTTTATCAAAAGATTGAATATTGTTTTCTAAATTTTTTAAATAATTTCTAGCTTCTTCTTTTTTGTTAGTTTTTATCAAAAGAAAAACTTTTAATTTTTTAGATTCTAAATCTAATTCATTATCATAAAGTTTATTTAAGTATTTAAGTGAATTTTTATAATCCCCTTTTAGATAATAGATATAACTTATATTTCTATTTATATCTGTTGAATATTCTGTTTCTTTAAGGGCTTTTTTATAATATTTAATCCCATTGGAGTAATCTCCAAGTTTTGTGTAGGTTTCTCCAATTTCTTCATAAAGGATAGCGGATTTTTTATCTTTTTTTAGAGCTTCCTTATAAAGAGCCAAAGCTTTGGAATATTCTCCAATCTTTTTTAAATTTATTCCCTTTATAATAAGGTATTCTGGTTTTATAGTTTCATAAC
This sequence comes from Fusobacterium perfoetens, assembly GCF_021531475.1. Taxonomy (NCBI): domain Bacteria; kingdom Fusobacteriati; phylum Fusobacteriota; class Fusobacteriia; order Fusobacteriales; family Fusobacteriaceae; genus Fusobacterium; species Fusobacterium perfoetens. The sequence continues at coordinate 52,023 of NZ_JADYTX010000007.1, forward strand.
TATTTTTCTCTACACTAGAACACCCTAAAATGAAAAGTGAAAATATAAAAATAAAACTATTTTTTATTGGCTTCAATAAGTTCTTTTTCTTCAGTAGAGTTATTTTCTTCAAGTTCATCATCTTCATCATAATTTACTCCCGGAGTAATAACTCCACCAGAAACAATAAGTTTGATAGCTTCTTCGATACTCATATCCAACTCTTTGACATCTTCTTTTGGTACACAGATAAACATACCAGAAGTTGGATTTGGAGAAGTAGGTATAAAGATATTATGAAACTCTTTACCATAAGCATCTTTTAAAATAAAATTGTCTTCTGCAGTTAAAAAACCGATACTATAAATTCCTTTTCTTGGATATTCAACAACGATAACCTTTTTATATCCAGGATTTTTTTGAGAAGAAATAAGTTTTACTATTTGTTTCATAGTGGTATAGATTTGTTTGATGATTGGTAGTTTACATATAAGGTTATCTATACCTTTTCTTATCTTTTTACCAACAATATTTTTTGTTATCACTCCTACAAAAACAATTGAAAGCAAAATAATAAGTAAATATACTCCATATACTATATATACAACTTTTTCATTTTCTTGAAATCCAAAATAATATATAAATTTATTTATAATTTTAACTAAAAATGAATTTGTAGTCAATGAAATAACAAGATTTATAATCCAATTCAGTATAAAAATTGTTAAAAAAATTGGTAGAACTACTATCATTCCTGCATAAAAATGATTTCTTATTCCTCTTGGCATATGTCCTCTTCACTTTCCTTTTTAGTTAAAAGAACTTTTGACACTCTAATTTTATCAATCTCCAAAACTTTTAATTCTACATTTTCAATATTGATGACGTCTCCTATCTCTGCCATCTCATTTAACTCATTTAAAATAAGTCCACCTAGACTATCATAATCATCTGATTCTGGTAGATGAATATTAAGAGTTTTGTTAAGTTCTTCTACATCTATCATACAATCAACTTCATAAACATTTTCAGATATTTGTTTTATATTATCTTTTTCGTCAGAGTCATATTCATCTCTAATATCTCCAAAAATTTCTTCGATGACATCTTCAATAGTAACAACTCCAACAGTTCCACCATATTCATCAACAGCTATTGCCATATGAATATGTTCTTTTTTAAAATCTTCTAATATACTAAGTACAGATTTAGTTTCTGGTATAAAGAAAGCTTTTCTAATAAAATCCTTTACAGGAGAATTTATTTTTCCCTCTTTTACAGCTACTAATAAATCTTTTACATATAGTATACCTATAATATCATCAATCCCTTCGTTATAAACTGGTATTCTTGAAAATCCATAAGAGATAACTTGGTCGATAATCTCTCCAACTTTTTCATCACCATTTACTGCATAAACAGAAGTTCTAGGAGTCATTACTTCTCTAGCTAGAGTATCTCCAAAAGTAACGATTGATTCAATCATATTTTTTTCTTCAGCTTCTATTACTCCCTCTGCTTTTCCAACATTTACATAGGAGATAATATCTTGCTCTGTTATTTTCATAACATTATCACTTATATCTATTCCAATTATTCTACTTATTAATTTTGAAATCATAGTAAGAACAAATATAAATGGTTTAGTTAATTTTGTCAGTAGATATATTGGTAAAATAACTTTTTTAGATATCTCAGTAGAATGACTTTTAGCTATTATTTTTGGAGTAATTTCACCAAAAATTAAAATGATAACAGTCATAATAAGTGTTGATATTAAAACAGATTGATTTTGTGATTCTATTCCTCTTTGAGATAAAAATTTTGTAATAAGAGCAGTAGCAAGTGATGTAGAGAAAATATTAACAATATTATTTCCAAGTAAAAGTCCTGTTAATATCTCTGTTGGTTTTTTAAGCCACTGTTTTAATAGCTCTCCCTTTTTAGGACTTTTCTCTGCTATTTCTTCTAAATGAATACTGCTAAAAGCTGTAAGGGCTGTTTCTGCTGCTGAAAAAAATCCAGATAACAAAATTAAAATTACTAGTAAAATCAAATCCCGATACGTGTCCAATTAATAATACACCTTCCCCCTAATTATTCAACTATAAAAAGTCTATCTCCCTTTTGCACAATTTCTCCATTTTCAACTAAAATTTTTGTAACAGTTCCAGAAAAATTTGAAACAACATCGTTCATCATCTTCATAGCTTCGATGATACAAACAGTATCTCCTTTATTTATCGAATCTCCCTCTTGAACAAAGTGAGGTTCTCCTGGAGCTGGTGATCTGTAGAAAGTTCCTGCCATAGGAGCTATAATTATATTTCCTTTTATTTTATCCTCTTTTTTAGAAGTAGGAGCAGTTTTTGGAGCTACACTATTAACAGCTTGTGGAATGTAAGTAGCTGTATTTATAACTTCTCTTTTTACTTCTTTTTTTAGAGTTATTTTTTCATCACCTTTTTCTAAGGTAATTTCATTTAATGAGTTTTCATTAATTTTTTTTGCTAGTTCTTCTATTAATTCTAAACTTATATTTTCCATTATTACTCCTTGTTAATTACTTCCTATTATTCTTAATTCTTTTACGCCTTCTATTTCACTTATAAGCTCTAGTACTCCTTCAACTTTTCTTAGAGTATTTTGAGTTGTTTGGACAGAAATAGTTGCTCTACCAATACCATCAATTGAAATATTTTGAATAATAGTTAAAATATTCATATCGTGGCTAGCTATAACATCTAAAATTCTTGCAAGTATTCCTGGTTCATCTTTTAAAGCCAAATGAATACTAAATACTTTTTCTTGTCCTCCTTCAAAGAATGGTTTTATATAATCTTTATATTTGTAATATGTACTTCTACTAAGTCCAACTTTTTTGATAGCTTCATATTTTGATAATTTTTCATTTTGTACTAAATCATTTACCAAAAGAACATTTTTTATAGAACTTGGAAGTATTCTTTTATCAACGATAAAATACTCTTTTTTTTCAGAATTTTGAGCTTCTTTTATCTTTGCATCTATACTTTTGTCATCTTTTTTTACTTTTGATTTTTTTGTAACTTTAGTTTCTAAAGAATTTTCTATATTGTCAGAATTTTTTTTAGGTCTTCCTGGTCTAGCCATTTTCTATTACTCCCCCCTTTTTTCATAAGCTCTTAAAGTATTATTTAAAAGCATAGCTATTGTCATTGGTCCTACTCCTCCCGGAACAGGTGTTATGAAAGATGCTAGTTTTGAAACATTTTCAAAATCTACATCTCCACATAATTTTCCATCAACTCTGTTTATCCCTACATCTATAATTATAGCTCCCTCTTTAACCATACTTTCTTTTAAAAATTTTGGTTTTCCAAGGGCAGCGATAATTATATCAGCATTTTTTAAAATATCTTCTATATTTTTTGTTCTACTGTTACAAACTGTAGTAGTAACTCCTCTATTTATTAAAAGTGAAGAGATTGGTTTTCCAACAATATTACTTCTACCTATAACCACACCGTTCATTCCATACAAATCTAAATCTTTTATAGAATCTAAAAGATACATTATCCCTTGTGGAGTACAAGGCACCATTCCATCTTCTTTTCCAAGCATAACTTTTCCAAGATTTTCAGCTTTAAATCCATCAACATCTTTTGAAGTGTCTATTGTATTACAGATTTCATCTTCATTTAGATGTTTTGGAAGTGGTAGTTGGACTAAAATTCCATCTATATTTTTATCATTATTTAAAGCTTGTATATTTTCTAAAAGTTCAGCTTGAGAGATATTTTCATCAAGAAAAATTGCCTTGCTGTAAAATCCAACTTTTTCACAAGCTTTTACTTTTGAATTAACATAGATTTTTGATGCAGGATTATTTCCTACAATGATAACTGCTAATCCTGGAACTCTTTTATTAGAGTTTTTTAAGTTATCAACTTTTTCTTTTATTTTATCTAAAATCTCTTGGGAGCATTTTTTTCCGTCTAGTATATTCATTAGTTACCCCTTTATTTTAAAATATTTCCAACTTTTATGAAGTTTCCATTAAGTAGATCTGCTCCAGAAAGAATTTTTTTACTTTCGGGCTTAGCACTTGTTATGATTAAAGAACCACCAATAACTTTTACAACAGGACCTTTTCCTTTAATCTTATCAACAATCTCTCCGTTTACTCCATTTTCATAAACTTTATCATATTTTTTAACTTCATAAACTTTTAAAAGCTTATCTTCGTCTATTGTCCAAGCACAAGGCACTGGAGAAATACCTCTTACAAAGTTAAAAATTTCCTCTTTAGATTTATTCCAATCTATTTTTAAATCTTCTTTTTTGAATGGTTTTACGAAGGTAGCAAGAGTTTCATCTTGAGGAATACTTTCATTTTCTCCTTTTTCAATTAAGGTAACTGCTTCATCAAGAGCTTCTGCTCCTAAAAATTTAAGTCTATCGTGAAGAGTTTCAAAGTTATCCTCTTCAGTGATAGGAGTTTCTTTTGCTAAAATTATATTTCCAGTATCTAACCCTTCAGCCACATACATTATAGTAACTCCAGATTTTTCATCTCCAGCCATAAGAGCAGCATTTATTGGAGCAGCTCCTCTAAATCTTGGTAAAAGAGATGAGTGAACATTTATAATTCCAAATTTTGGCATGTCGATAATATCTTTTGGAATTATTTTTCCATAAGCTACTACAACGATTAAATCTGGATTTAATTCTTTTATTATATTTTTTGTTTCTTCATCTTTTAATGAATTAGGTTGATAAATAGGAATATTTTTATCAATAGCATATTGTTTTACTGGCAAATATTCTATTTTTTTACCTCTTTTATTTATCTTATCTACTTTAGTAAAAACACCGATAATTTCATGTTTTTTATCTAAAATTTCTAAACATGGTACAGCAAAATCTGGAGTACCCATAAATAGTATTCTCATCTAAAATTCTCCCTTACTTTTTTCCTTTTATATTTTCAACAATCTCTATAAAATCTTTTATATTGTTAAACTCTTTGTAAACAGATACAAATCTAACATAGGCTACTTCATCAAGATTTTTTAATTCCTCCATAACAAGCTCCCCTACATATTTTGTACTTATTTCACTTTCTAAAGAATTTTGTAGTTTTCTTTCGATTTTTAAAACAAACTCTTCTATTGTATCTCTACTGATATTTCTTTTACTAGTTGCAATAGTAAGACCTCTGATTATTTTATTTCTATCAAATTTTTCTCTACTTTTATCTTTTTTGATTACGTAAAGAGCTCTTTCTTCAATCTTTTCATAAGTAGTAAATCTTTTTTTACACTCTAAACATTCTCTTCTTCTTTTGATAGAATTTCCATTTACAAACTCTCTACTATCAACAACTTTTGTATCACTACTATTACAAAACGGACATCTCATACTATCCTACTCCTTTTTTTAACAGCTTTCTTCTTGGGCTATACAATCAATAATGTCTTTAGGAGTTTTGGCATTAAGAAGTTTATTTCTAAATCCTTCGCTTCTTATAAGTCTTGAAATTCTTGCCAAAACTTTTAAATAAATCTGAGTATCTTTCATAGGTGATGCAAAAACAAAAAATATTTTTACTCCTTCTCCGTCCATAGAATCGTAATCAATTTTTTCATTACTAATTCCAAAAGCGATTGTTAATCTTAAAGCATTTTCTGTCTTAGCATGTGGGATTGCAATTCCTCTTCCTATCCCTGTACTTCCTATTTGTTCTCTTTCAAGTAGAGCTTTTTTAATAGTATCTTTGCTTGTTAAATTTGGTGATTTAACCATTAAATCAGCTAACTCATCTAGTATAGCTTCCTTTGTTTTTCCTTTTAGATGAAGATCTATTAATTCTTCTGTCATATAGTCCGTGATTTTAACTATATCTACCATTTCACTCTGCCTCCCAGATATATTTTTTTAAATTTAAGTTTCCTTCTAAATGATAATTAAAATATTTTTCAAAGATTTTTAAAACACTGAAAATATCTTTTGAAGATAATTCCTCACAAAGCAACTCTCTGACATTTCCAGTATAAATCTTTTTAACAATTTTTTCCTCTCTTGGAGTAAGGAAGATAGAATCTTCATATTTTTTTTCTCCAAGAATAGAGTTTACTATGGAAAAATAACTTCCCTCTTCTACTTTAAAACTAACTCCCTCTTCTATCAAAATTTTGTAGATAAAGAAAAGTAGAAGAATATAATTTTTTGTTAAATTTTCCTCTTTGGATAAATATCCAAAACTTTTTAAAGATAAATCATAAATTTTGCTATTTCTTTCTCCAAAATTTAAACACTCATTCAATATAGAACAAATATATAAACCTATACTTATTTTCTCAATATCCTTTTTTATATTATCAAAGGTATTTATCGAATCAATTGAACTTGCTATAAAATTTTCACCTTTTTTATATACAATAAATTTAGAATGACTAAAAACATCAGATGCTGTTTTATCTCTTCTTTTACTTTTGTTAATCCCCTTAAAAATTATAGATTGTTTACCAAAAGTAGTTGTAAATACTGTGAGTAATCTATCAGAATCATTTATATCTTTTTTCTTGATGATAACTCCTTCAAGTTTTATAATTTCTGTCATTTAATTTCAAATTCACTTTCTTTTATCTGGCTATTTACTATTACATCAGAGATTTTTAATTCAGCTAATAAAATTTTTCCGTCAAATACTTTAAGATGAGTGGGAAGTCTATATCCATCAAACTCTCCCATTTTTAAAATATCAAAGACCAACTTATCTTTTTTTACAGTAAAAGATTTTTCTAAATTATAAATTTTTCTAAAATTTTCACTTTTTTTATAATTTTCTTGGAAATATTTTATAGTTTCAACTAAAAAGTTTTCTTCATCAATATTATCTTCTTTTATCACTTGATCAAATATTGGAAGATAAACAGTTTTTGTATTATCTTTGTAGATAAAAATCTCTCCCTTATGTGATTTTGGTTCAGTCATAACTTTTTTTAAAGTATCTGGTAGAGAGTAAGTAACCTCGTAAGATTTAGCAGTAGCTTTATTATTAACAAAAGTTTTTTCATTGACTAACAGTTTTAAATTTTTAATTAAAGTTATATTTTTATCCTCACCAAAAGATACTATTGTCATCAGAAAAAATATAAAAGTTATAATTTTTTTCATTTAAACTCCCTTAGAATATTTTATTTTTTATAAATTATCACTAAATTTTAGTACAAAATAAATTTTTATCTTGATATACAATTATATTATATTTCAATGGATTTGTAAAGAATATTGTTGATTTTTTTGATACTAAATGAATAAAAAATATTATTTATTTTTCAATAAAAAAAGGACTAATATACATAGTCCCTTTAGTTAGATATATTTATTTAGATACAGCTTCTAATTTAATTCTTTTTCTATTTATGAATGTGATTTTTATTTCTCCATTAACTTCAGAGTTTTTAGCAAACCAAAGTTTTAAAGGTTTGTTTCCGATAATTCTTGGAGTACCTGAAGAGTTAGCAGTTCTACTAATTCTACCTTGGATATTTTCTTTTTCTCCAACAACGATTGTGATTTCTTCTTTGTCATCTCCAACACAATCAGAGTAAGCAGTTTTTAAATTGAAGAAACCTCTGTCCATATAACTTTTTCCAAGAATAAATATATAAGATTGATATTCTTTTTTAGGTTTTTCTACTTTTATAACCTCTTTTAATTCTGGTTTTTCTTCGATAATCTCCTCTATTTTTGCTTTTTCCTCTTGATCTTTTTTTACTGCAACTCTATCTTTTTGTACTATTTTTTTCATACGATCTACAACATTTTCTTCATTCCACTCAGCATTAAATTCTTTTATAAATTTAATAATATCTTGTTTCTCGTATCTAGTTTTAAATCCAAAAAACTTAGTATTTTTTAGTGCGTAGATATCTACTGGAGAATTATCTAAAGTTTTTAAAATAAGTTCTTTTACTTGTACTTCTTCAGCCTCGAAATCTTTTGGAGAAACATAGCAATTTAGTGCAAATTCTAATACATCATCTGTTGATGCAATAAATTTTACATAAGAATTTACTACAAAAGCATAGACAATTTTATTCTCTTTTTTGAAATCTCCCACTTCAAAAAATAGATTATTTTCTTGCTTTTTCCATTCTCCAACCTTTTTAAATCCCAACTTAGATAAAATTTCCATAAAGTCCCCCTCAAATTATTTTTTTATTTCAATACTATTGTAACTTAAAAACCTAAAAATTAAAAGAAAAATTTTTATTTTTTTGCAATAAATTTTGAAATATTTATAAAAAAAAATTCTTTAATAAAATTGTTTTAGATTTCATTATAGTATGGTATAATGAAAGGTAAAATATTATTGAAATATTAAGGAGGAAGAATGCTAATAGACAAACAGTTTGGAAAACAGTTAGTAGAAATTTTAAAATCTCAAAATAAAAAAGTTGTTTTTACAAATGGTTGCTTTGATATTTTGCACGTTGGACATTTAAGATATTTAAATGAGGCAAAAAAACAAGGAGATGTTCTTATAATTGGTGTTAACTCAGACGCCTCTGTAAAAAGATTAAAAGGGGAATCTCGTCCAATCAATAATCAATTTGATAGAGCAGAGATGCTTAGCGGATTAAAAGTTGTTGATTATACAGTTATTTTTGAAGAAGATACACCAGAAGAATTAATTGCTACATTAAAACCATCTATCCATGTTAAAGGTGGAGATTATAAAAAAGAAGACTTACCAGAAACCAAAATAGTTGAAAGTTATGGCGGAGAAGTTAGAATTTTATCTTTTGTAGAGGGAAAATCTACAACAAACATTGTAAAGAAAATACAAGGATAGTGATATAATGGAAAAAGTAATGTCTTTTGATGAGATAAATATTTTTGCGAAAAAACTAGCAAACTATGTAAATGCTGGAGATTTAATAGCACTTATTGGAGATTTAGGAACTGGTAAAACAACTTTTAGTCAAAATTTTGCAAAAGAATTGGGAGTTACAGAAAATTTAAAAAGTCCAACTTTTAACTATGTATTAGAATATTTTTCAGGAAGAATACCTCTTTATCATTTTGATGTGTATAGACTTGGAAGTCCAGAAGAGATTTATGAAATTGGTTATGAAGATTATCTAAACAGTGACGGAGTTGTATTAGTTGAGTGGGCAAATATAATTGAATCTGAGCTACCAAAAGAATATATTGAAATAAAATTAGAATATTTTGATGAAAATTCAAGAAAATTAATAATCTCATTTATTGGAAATAAAGAGAGAGAAAAGGAGTTGTTTGGACTATGTTAATTTTAGGAATAGATACTTCTACAAATGTTGGGACAGTGGCAATTTATTCTGATACAAAAGGAACTTTAGGAGAAATTTCAGTAAATATAAATAAAACTCACTCTGAAAATATTATGGTTATGATAGATGAGCTTTTTAAATTAACTAACACTACAATAAATGATATTGATAAAATTGCAGTGAGCATAGGACCTGGAAGTTTTACAGGAATAAGAATTGGAGTGGCTGTTGCAAAAGGTCTTGCTTCAGCAACAAATTGTAAAATTGTTGGAGTTAATGAATTAGATGTTATTGCAGGAAACTCTACTTCAAACGAATGTGAAATATGTTCGATAATAGACGCTAGAAAAGAAAGAGGATATTATTGTACTTTTAAATATGAAAATGGAATTTTAAAACAGTTAGAAGATTATAAAGTTGGAGAATTAAGAGAATTTTTAGAAACTAGAAAAGAAATAAGAACAGTTTATTTAGGTGATGGTGCAATAAATTATAAAAATCTTATTTCAAATATTGTAGGAGAAAATGGAGTGTTTGCTCCAAAATCTTTAAATCTTCCAAGAGCTAGTGTAGTGGCAGAACTTGGAATAAATAATGAAGATAATCTTTATACTATGGAACCTATTTATTTAAGCAAATCACAAGCTGAAAGAGAAAAAGAAAAAATATAGAATATTTTAGGCAAAATTCTATTAAAAACAGATTAAGTATGATATAATTCTATAAGAAATAAAAAATAACTCAAAAGGGGATTTTTATGAAGAAGAGATATTATTTAATATTGGCTCTTGCCTTAATCGGTATGAAATCTCTTGGAAATCAAAATACCAACCCTGCTGAAAATGAAGTTGAGATTGACTTAAATTCTGGTCAAATTCAAGCAACTCAAGGTTTGGATATTAACTATGGAGATGCTACTCTTAAGGTCTTTGATGCTACTAGAGATGAGAAGAAAGAAAAATTCTTTATCAATGATGATTTTGTACTTTCTACAGATCGTTTCTCTGGTAATTTTAGAATCGAGGCAAAAAGTGCTGAGCTTTCTACTAACTCAAAAGATGGAGTTTTTGGGGAAAGTTTTAGCTGGTTTGAGGTAGGAGATGTCACGGGAGCTGAAAAACCAAATGATAAAATATATTTTGGTGGAAAGAAAACAATCTACAAAGATGACATAATAAAGGTTGAAGATGCTTGGCTTACTACTGACCCAAAAGTAAATACAAATAGAGATAGAAAAGATTTAGGATATTATCTAACCCTAGATAGTATTTTAATAGAACCTGATAAACAAATAACTTTAAAAGGTGCTGATTTATATATCCAAGATTTTGATGTTATGCCATATAAATTCCCTTGGTTCCGTTTTAATATAAGAAATGGATCAAAAGTTCCTTTATTCCCAGAATGGGGAACTGATGAAGATTACGGTTGGAATATCTCTTGGGGTACTCTTTATGAATCTACTGATAATAAATTTAGAGGTGGATTTGCTCCAAAATTTGGAGATACAATGGGTATTCTTGTAGGAAGATGGGAAAACTGGTATAAATTTGATAAAATCGGTGAATCAAAATTAAATGTTACAGATTTTCTTGTTTGGAAAAAAGATGATGACAACGTAAAAGATGAAGCTGGAAGAGAGGACGAAAGTTTTAACGACAGATGGGACGTTGAATACACTCATAAATATGAGGGAGAAAAAGGATATTTTGATTTTGGTTTCCAAAGTTTAACTTATAATATGAATGAGGCATTAAAAGATGTACTAGAAGATTATGATGCTGAGAGAAGATTTGATTATGTAGATGAAAAAGGAAATCTAGTAAAAAAACCTTTAGGGCAACTTCCTGATATGGGTGGACACTCTAATTTCTATACTCTTAACACATCTTTAAAAGAGCTTGGAAAAAATAAAGATATAACTCTTGATGCAAAAGTAAAACTTACAAGTGATAAAGAGATATATAAATATATAGTTTCTGATGAAATAGATGGAATGGGATTTACTTCTCAAATAGATAATGATTTATTCTCAAATGTAAAACTAACACAAGATAATGATAAATATAGTTTCTCAAGTTACTATAATTATTTATATGATTTGGACAAAGGTTCAAATATAAATGATGATAGAAGTAGAGGAGAAGATTTTGGATTTGGATTTACTGATAAAGAGAGAAAAGTTTCTTTATACTTTGATGAAGTAAATGGAGATAAATTTAGAAAGCTTAACTCTTGGGAAAGGAATCCAGATAAAAAATTATCAGATGAGATAATTGAGGGATTAAATATTTCTTATACTCCTTGGACAGTGGCAGAGTATGATGAATATAACTCACAAAATTATGGAGCAAGTTTTGGAGAGTATGACTTTGTAGGAGATACAGAGATAAAACTTTCTTTTAACCACAAATATAGTGAGAAAAAATTAAATACTCAAAATGACCCATTTAGAAGAGAAGTTTTTGGAGATAATAGAGTAAGCCAATACAATAGATTTGAAGATACTATTTATGAAGAAGTAGAAGAAAATAAAATTTCTTCAACTATCTATCATGATTGGTTTGATACAACTTTCTTCGGTGGTACTTATAAAGAAACTATTGAAACTAGAGAGGGAAGTTATAAAGGAGAAAGTCAAATTTATTTGAATGAATCAGATTTCTATGGATTAGGACTTTCTAAAAATGATATTTCTTTAGGAAAACTTGGAACCATTGACATTAATGGAAATGTTAGAAGAGATGAATTTTCTAAGGGAGAACAAAATCTAGAAGGAAAATTAAAAGAAACAATTAATGACGATACTCTTACAAAATATGATGGAACTATCTCTCACAAACTAGAGTTTGGTAAGGAAAATGAAAATATACTTACTGTTTCTGGTGTAGGATATTCATATGATGGAGAAAAATCTCAAGAGTATGGAAGAGTTATTAATAAAGATAATAGTTTAAAAGTTGCTGATGAATTTAAAATAAAAACTGGAAAACTTGAAACTTCTTATAAGGGAGAAGTTGAAAAAAGAGAAAAAGCTATAAATGATGAAAAATCATTGGAAAGTTTAAAAAATACATTGGATTTCAGTTATGATGATAAAAAATTAGCATCATTCTATTATAATGAATCTGATAGATACTCTTTTAAAACTCCATATTCTTTTGGAAATGATAATGAAACTTACAATGATTTATCAAATAAAGATTTTGGTGTAACTTTCTATGCTGGAAATCACGAATTTTATTATAAAAACCAAAGTATAGATAATTTTGCAAGAGATATAGACCTATCTTACTATGTTAGAGAAAATGGAAAAGATATATTAAAACCAGCTTATTTTAATGGATTAGATGAAGAAATAAGAGAAAATATTTATGGATATTCTTACTCTTTTGCAAAAGATAAAAAATTAACTTTACAATATACTGAGGGTAAAGATAAAGCTTGGTTAGATTCAAGAGAAGTTATCGATATTAAAAATAGACTTTATACAGTGGCATATCAACAGGGAACAGAAGTTCAACATATGATAAGTACAACTTATGGAGATTATCAAGGAAATTATGTAGCAAATGCTTATGAAAATATCGACACTACTAAAATGAACACAGATTATAATAGTGATATTATATCTTTATCATATAGTTTCAAAGATAAAAGAATGTCTCAAGAAGAGTTAAAATATTATGCTGGTAAAGAGTTTGGAAAAAATCCAGGTGAAGTAACTCCAGCTGATATTTCTAGAGTTAGAGAAATTTTTGAAAGAAATGAAGAAAGAACAACAGCATTTAATCTTGGAAAATCTATCGATAACAGAATAAATTATTTTGGAGATTACAAAAGAAGTTTAAACTTAAATCTATCTCTTGAAAGAGCTAAAGCAGATTATGCTCCAAGTGATTATTGGGACGCATTAAAAGAGTTTAAAGCAAGTGTTTTCTATTCTCAAAAGAGAATCGGACTTGGTTATATTTTCTCAGAAGAGGCTAATATAAATTCTCAAGGAGAAAGAGAAGTAACTGAGAGAGAACACGAATTTAGTTTCCACGCAAAAATCGGTAAACCAAGTGAAGGTTGGAGAACAAAAATGTATATCCAATTCTATGATGATGTAAAAGGACAACGTGCTGAAGGAGTAGACGCTTTTATTGATGAGGCTGGTATTGAAATCGGTAAAGAGATGGGATACTATGAATGGTCTGTTGCTTACATAAGAGATTACAACTTAGGAACAAGAGATTATGAATGGAAAACAGCTCTTCAATTTACTCTTCTTACTTTCCCTGATAATAAAATATTTAGTATTGGTGCTAAAGATGATAGAGGAGAAGACGGTAAACTTAAAGCAGATGGTTCAATCTTCAGTGGAATAAAAGTTGAAGATATAGAATAATAAAAAATAAAATTATTGAAATAGATAAAGGAGAAAAATATGAAAGTAGAATTAATGGACGGAAGCATAAAAGAATTTGAAAAAGCAGAAAATATGTTTGTCATAGCTAAATCTATAAGCAATTCTTTAGTAAAAAAATCTGTCGCAGCAAAAGTAGATGGAGAATTAAAAGATATGTCTTATGTTTTAGATCACGACGCAAAAGTTGAGTTTGTAACTTCTGATACTGAAGAGGGAGAAGAAATCATAAGACACTCAGCAGCTCACTTAATGGCTCAAGCTGTTGTTAGATTATTCCCAGGAACAAAAGTTACAATAGGGCCTGCTATTGAAAATGGATTCTATTATGACTTTGACTCAGAAGAACAATTTACTCCAGAAGATTTGGAAAAAATTGAAGCTGAAATGAAAAAAATAGCTAAAGAAGATTTAAAAATAGAAAGAGTTATGATGTCAAGAGACGAAGCTATAAAACACTTTGAAGAATTAGGAGAAATCTACAAAGTAGAAATCATAAAAGATATAGCTAAAGGTGATGAATTATCTTTCTACAAACAAGGTGAATTTATGGACCTTTGTAGAGGACCTCACGTACCATCAACTTCTCATATAAAAGCTTTCAAACTAAAATCAGTTGCAGGAGCTTATTGGAGAGGGGACGCTAAAAATAAAATGCTACAAAGAATTTATGGATTAGCATTCTCTAACAATGATAAATTAAAAGATTACTTAGTATTCTTAGAAGAAGCTGAAAAAAGAGATCACAGAAGACTTGGAAAAGAATTAGAATTATTCTTCGTAAGTGAATATGGACCAGGATTCCCTATATTCTTACCAAAAGGAATGGTTCTAAAAAATACTTTAATAGATTTATGGAGAAGAGAACATAAAAAAGCTGGATATGTAGAAATCCAAACTCCAACAATGCTTAATAAAGAACTTTGGGAAACTTCAGGACACTGGTTCAACTATAGAGAAAATATGTATACTACTTCAATAGATGAAACAGATTTCGCTATAAAACCAATGAACTGTCCAGGAGGAGTTTTAGCTTATAAAAATAAAATCCATTCTTACAAAGATTTACCAGAAAGAGTTGGAGAATTAGGACACGTACATAGACACGAATTTTCTGGAGCTCTACACGGACTTATGAGAGTTAGAGCATTCACTCAAGACGATGCTCATATCTTTATGACTCCAGACCAAATCGAAGATGAAATTATAGGAGTAGTTCAACTTATAGATAAATTCTATAGAGGAATCTTTGGATTTGACTATTCAATAGAATTATCAACAAAACCAGAAAAAGCTATCGGAGCTCAAGAAATTTGGGATAAAGCAGAAGCAGGATTACAAGGAGCTTTAGAAAAAATAGGAGTTCCTTATAAATTAAACCCTGGAGATGGAGCTTTCTACGGACCAAAATTAGACTTCAAAATTAAAGATGCTATCGGAAGAACTTGGCAATGTGGAACAATCCAATTAGACTTCAACTTACCAGAAAGATTTGATATTCACTACATCGGTGAAGATGGAGAAAAACATAGACCAGTAATGATTCACAGAGTTGTTTATGGATCAATCGAAAGATTTATCGGAATCTTAATAGAACACTATGCAGGAGCTTTCCCTATGTGGTTAGCACCTACTCAAGTAAGAATTTTAACTCTTAACGATGATGTAGTTCCTTATGCAAAAGAAGTAAAAGCTATGTTAGAAGCTCGTGATATAAGAGTAGAACTTGACGACAGAGCAGAAACTATCGGATATAAAATCAGAGAAGCTAATGGAAAATATAAAATACCTATGCAACTTATTATAGGTAAAGCTGAAGCTGAAAACAGAGAAGTTAATATAAGAAGATTTGGAGAAAAAGATCAAAAAACTATGAAACTTGATGAATTTATTCCATATGCTGTTGATGAAGCTACTTTAAAAATAAAAGAAACTAAATAATAAAATTGATAGAGGGTGCAAATTAACATCCTCTATTTTTTATGGAAAAATATAAATTTTATTATTAATAAAAAGTGTTGTACATTTGGGAGATTCAAGAACTTGTGTTTTACACCCCGCAAGTACAACTCATAGACAACTGACAGAAGAAGAACAAATAAAAGCTGGGGTTTTACCTGAAGCTATCAGAATAAATGTTGGAATAGAAAATATAGAAGATATTTTAAATGATATGATAAGTTGTAAAATATAATGCGACAAAAAGAAAAATATAAAAACTCATAACTATTCGTGTAAAATATTAATAACCACAAAAATACAACACGAAAGGATTAGTTATGAGTCATAAATATCTTACCATAAATGAAAGAAATAAGATAGAAGTTTTACTAAAAGAAAATTATTCTGTTAATAAAATTTCTAAAATCATTGGTGTTCATCGTTCTACTATTTATCGTGAAATTAAAAGATGCCATTCTGTATATGATGCTTCTATTGCACAAAAAGATTTTTTATCAAACTCTAAGAAAAAAGGTAGAAATTTAAAAGCCTGTAAAAATTTAATTTCTTTAATCCAAAATAGATTAAAAAAGACTTGGTCTCCTGAACAAATAATTGGAAGAGAATTAAAGGGTAAATTAGCTTTTAAAATGATTTACAACTGGATTTATTCTGGGATTATTAAAATTGAATTAACTCATTTAAGAAGAAAAGGAAAGACTAGAAAACCACGAGAAACTAGAGGAAAACTTAATATTGGAAGTTCTATAGATAAACGTCCAAAACATATAAAAACTAGGGAAGAATTTGGACATTGGGAACTTGATACAGTAGTATCTTCTCGTGGAAAGAGTAAAGGCTGCTTAGCAACATTTGCTGAAAGAAAAACAAGATTTTACATAGCGATAAAAATCTCTGATAGAAGCAAAACATCTATGTTACAAGCGATAAAGAAATTGATGTCTTATTATCCTAAAGAAGCACTAAAAAGCTTTACCTCAGATAGAGGAAAAGAATTTGCTTGTTGGAAAGAAGTTGAAAATATGGGAATTCCATTTTATTTTGCAGATGCATACAGTGCTTGGCAAAGAGGAACAAATGAAAATAGTAATGGATTATTGAGAGAGTTTTATCCAAAGAAAACAGATTTAGCAAAAATATCAGAAAAAGAATTAAAAAAGGTCTTAAACTTAATAAATTCAAGACCTAGAAAATGTTTAAACTATGTAACAAGTGGAGAAAAATTTTTATACGAATTAGAAAAATTAAAAATGTCGCAATAAATATTGCAATTTATCATATAAAAAAAGGACTTGAGAACATATAACTTACAAAAAAGAGTGTTACAAAACAAAAAAATGTAGCATTCTTTTTTATTTATGTTATAATCAGTGTATGATAAAAATATGGGGGATTTATTATGAATGATAAAAAAAGGGAGAATAGAATTTTATCGCTTGCTTGTCTGACAGGGAGAATTCTTTTACAAAATGGTGCTGAGATTTCTAGGGTTGAAAATTATGTTTGTAAAATTATAAATTTTTATGGGCTAAATCCACAATGTTTTGCAACATTGACTTGTTTGATAATTACTCTTAAAAATTCGGATGGAGAGGTTATATCAGTAATAGAAAGAGTTAACTCAAGAGATACAAATCTTAATAAAGTTTATAAAATTCATACTTTAGTAGAAAATCTTTCTAAATATAGTCTTGAGGAGTTAGAAAATATTCTTATAGGAATTGAAAAAGAAAAATCATACTCCTTTCCTATAAAATTATTGGGAAATTGTTTAGGAGCTGGTTTTTTTACTTTTCTTTTTAAGGGAAATTTTTCAGAATTTTTGGTGGCATTTTTTTGTGGAATTTTAATATCTGTTGCTTGTAAAATTACTGCTAAGATGAAACTAGGATTATTTTTTACAAATTTGATATGTGGGACTATATCATCAGGAGTAGCTTGTTTATTTTTATATTACAGATTTATAGATGATGTTTCTATTCCAATAATTTCTACACTTATGCTTTTAGTTCCAGGAGTGGCTTTTATAAATTCAATAAGAGATCTATTTTCTGGAGATTTGGTTACAGGCTTTTCAAGACTTGGTGAAGTGATAATGATAGGTTCTGCCATAGCCATAGGTTCAGGAATATCTTTAAAATTACTTTTAAATTTAGGAGGTGTTTAAATGGTGTTTCAAATTTTTTCAGCTGTGATAGTAACTTTTGGATTTGGTATAATATTTAATATAAAAAATAAAAATCTTTTTTATACAAGTATAGCAGGTGGTTTAAGTTGGGCAACTTATCTTTTTAGTAGTGAGCTAGGTTATTCCGATGGAATAGTTTATTTTATAGCAACTTTTGTAACAGCTATTTTTTCAGAGAGTGTATCAAGAAAAATTTCAACTCCTATAACAAATATTTTGATAGCTTCTTTAATTCCATTAGCACCAGGAGGTGGAATTTATTATACTATGTATAATCTTTTAGATAAAAATTATGATTTAGCTTTACAAAAAGGAGTGGAGACATTTATAATTGCAGGGGCAATGGCAATGGGAGTTTACGCAGGTTCTACAATTTTTAGGTTATATGATAATTTAAGATTATTGATTAGTAAAAAAAATTAATATATTATACATTTAGAATTTATATGAAAAGATTAGAAAAATAATCTAATCTTTTCATTAATAATTGACAAAAATTTTATAAATTATACAAAAAAGTATTATAAAATTTATAATTTGTGAGCCTGTGAAAAAGATTCTGTAAATTAAATAATACTAACTTTTAATAGCTTTCTATGATAAAATTAATATCATAGGA
>NZ_JADYTX010000008.1 GCF_021531475.1 Fusobacterium perfoetens
CTTTAAAAGAAAAATATAATATAGTACAAATTATTCCTATTAAAATACAACTATTAATTAAAAATTTAGAGAAAGATATTTTATTATCTGTAACTAAAAATAAATTTTTTATTTTAATCATCTCCTAAGTAATTTAAATCAAAAAACCACTTAAAACCAAGTTTATCAAAATTTTCTTTTTCTTTTGATAAATATTTTTCTGTTAATTTATCAAATCCCTTTTCTTTGTTAAATTTATCTATAAATTCATTCATTTTTTCAACTAACTCAATGTCATTTTTTCTAAAGGCAACACCCCACTTTTCAGGATTTTGAAAAGGAATAAAAATAGCTTTTGTAGTATCTTGATTTTTTTGCCAATTACGATATATAGTAAGTTGATCATATAAAAATACATCGGCTTTTCCTTGAACAACTTCTGTGACGCAAGCACTTTCATCAGTAAAAGAACTTATTTTTGAATTGGTTAAATTATTTTTTGCATAGATAAAACCAGTAGAACCTGTTTTTACAGCTATAGTGATATTAGGATTATTCAGGTCTTTAGCAGTTTTTATATCTGAACTTTTATTTACTAACATACCAAGTAGGGAATTTGCATAAGGTTTAGAAAATTCTACTACTTTTTTTCTATCATCAGTAATTGTCATAGAAGATACAATCATATCTATTTTTTTTGTTTGGAGTGAAGGGATAAGACCGTCCCAAGCTATATTTTCTACTTTTACCTCTTTACCGATAAATTTCCCAAATTCTTTTGCAAAATCAACACTTATTCCAACTGGATTTCCATTAGAATCTTTTGTCTCAAAAGGTGGATACGCAAGTTCCATACCAACGATTAAAATATTATTATTTTCTTTTTGATTGCAACTTATAAAGAAAGCTCCAAAAATCAAAGTTATAAATAAAAAAAATAATTTTCTTCTCATATTTTTTCCTCCTGTATTACACTGTTGAAATTAAAAAATGTTACAAGAATATTTTATCATTTAGAAGTTAAGTTATCAACAAAATACTTTGAAATAAAATTTTTTCTAAAAAGCAAATAAAAAGTTAAAAATAATAGATAAAAATATTGAAAAATATAAAAAAACTATAGGAATAGTTTGATTTTTTTGATGAAATATGTTATAATAACGATGAATTAGATTATACTGGCTTGTGGAGAGAGTGGGGCGACCCACTCTTTATTTATGGCTAAAAATGAAAGTGAGGTGACGGCTTTTGTCAAAAGAAAATACAAACGAAATAATAGGAAAAATTGAGAAGATAGTTCTACCGGTGTTAAAAGATTTAGGTTTAGAATTGGTTGATGTTGAATATCTTCAAGAGGGTGGATACTTTTATGTAAGAGTTTACATAGAGTTTTTAGACAAAGAGGTTTCATTAGATGATTGTGCAAAAGTAAGCACATTAGTTGAAGATGATATTGATAAGATTATTGATGAAAAGTTTTTCTTAGAAATTTCTTCTCCTGGAGTGGAAAGGCCATTAAAGAAAGAAAAAGATTACATAAGATTTACTGGGAATAAAATAAAAGTTAGTTTAAAACATAAATTAAATGATAACAAAAATTTTGAAGGAATTTTAGAAAAATTTGAAAATGAAACTGTAACGTTAGATACAGGAAAAGAAAAATTAGAGATACCATTTAAAGAAATTAGAAAAGCTAATTTAGTTTATGAATTTAAAAATATTTAAATTGAGTCTACTTTAGGAGGAAAAAAATGAAAGGAAAAGATGGAAAAATATTTCTTGATGCGTTAACTGCTTTAGAAAAAGAAAAAGGAATAAGCAAAGAAAGTTTATTAGAAACAGTTGAGCAAGCATTACTTGCTGCTTATAAAAAACACTTCGGAGAAGAAGAAAATGTTGAAGTAGAAATCAACAGAGAAAGTGGAGAAATAAACGTTTACGAAGTAAAAACAGTAGTAGATGACGTTTATGACGCAGCACTTGAAGTAACACCAGCTGATGCAAAAGAAGCTACTAAGAAAAATTATAAAATTGGAGATATAGCAAGAATCCCTGTTAACTGTGAAGAGTTCAGAAGAAATGCTATCCAAAATGGAAAACAAATAGTTATTCAAAAAGTAAGAGAAGCTGAAAGAACAAATATCTATGATAAATTTAAAGCTAGAGAATTTGATATTATGACTGGTATCATCAGAAGAATAGATGAAAAAAGAAGTATCTTTATCGAATTTGATGGAACAGAAGCTTTCTTACCAACATCAGAACAATCACCAGCAGATGTTTACAGAGTTGGAGATAGAATAAAAGTTTATGTAGCTGAAGTTGAAAAAACAAATAAATTCCCTAAAGTTGTGATTTCAAGAAAAAATGAAGGATTATTAAAAAAATTATTTGAGTTAGAAATACCAGAAATTGCTGAAGGGTTAATTGAGATAAAATCAGTGGCTAGAGAAGCTGGTTCAAGAGCTAAAATAGCTGTATATTCTCAAGATAAAAACATAGATACAATCGGAGCTTGTATAGGACAAAAAGGTCTAAGAATAAAAAATATAGTTGATGAATTAAACGGAGAAAAAATAGATATCGTTGAGTGGAAAGAATCTATGGAAGAATTTGTATCAGCAGTTCTTAGCCCAGCAAAAGTAAATAGCGTAGAATTGTTAGAAGATGGAACTACTGCAAGAGTAATAGTTGACCCATCACAACTTTCTTTAGCTATTGGTAAAAATGGACAAAACGCAAGACTAGCAGCAAAACTTACAGGAATGAGAGTAGACATAAAGGTTGCTGAAAAAAATGACTAATCACCCAGAAAGAACTTGCATAATATGTAAATCTAAAAAAATGAAATCAGAACTTTTTAGAATTGCAGAAAAAGATGGAAGCTATATCTTTGATGAAAAACAAGTTGTGCAAACTAGAGGACAGTATATTTGTAAAGAACATAATTGTATAGAAAGACTTTCTAAGCATAAAAAAATAAAAGTTCCAGTAGAGGAGCTTTTAAAGATGCTTAATTTATTAAAAAAAGAGTCCAAAGATTACCTGAACATTTTAAAAGCAATGAAAAATTCAAAAGAACTTGTTTTTGGAATAAATATGATATTAGATGAGATTGATAAGATACATTTTATAGTGATAGCTAGTGATATAAGTGATAAAAATAATACAAAACTTATAGACAAAGCCAGAGAAAAAAATATTCCTTTTGTTCATTATGGAAAGAAAGAGCAGTTAGGAGAGATTTTTGGCAAGAATGAAGTAAATGTTATCGCCATAAAAAATAAAAAGGTAGCCCGAGGACTTATTGAGAGATCGTAAGTAGGGAGGTATAAATGGTAGGAAAAGTAAGAGTACACGAATTAGCTAAAAAATATGAGATGGGAAATAAAGATTTCTTAAGCTTACTTCAAGAATTAGGGATAGAGGTTTCATCTCATTTAGCAGGACTTACAGAAGAACAAGTTGATAAGATAAAAAACCACTTTGTTAAAGAAGAACCAGAAGATGATGATGAAGAGGTTGCTGATCATAAGAAAAAGAAAAAATCTAAAAATAAATTAAAAACTAAAAAAAATGACGATTCTGAAGATAAAAAAGAAAAAAATAAGAAAAAGAAAAAAGGTAGAAGGACAGACTTTGTAGTTAAAAAAGTTGAGTCTGAAGCTGGAAAAGTTATCGAAGAAGACGGAATTAAAATAATAAAAATGAAAGGTGAAATGACTTTAGGTGATTTTGCTGAAAAATTAAATGTAAACAGTTCTGAAATCATAAAAAAATTATTTATGAAAGGAAAAATGTTTACTATAAACAGTCCTTTAGGAATCGAATTAGCTGAAGAGATTGCAGCTGATTATGATGTATTAGTAGAGGAAGAAGTAGAAGAAGAATTAGCATTTGGAGATAAATTTGCTCTTGAAATAGAAGATAAAGAATCTGACCTTGAAGAGAGAGCTCCAGTTATAACAATAATGGGACACGTTGACCACGGTAAAACTTCATTACTTGACGCCATAAGAAGTACACAAGTAGTTGAGGGAGAAGCTGGAGGAATTACACAAAAAATTGGTGCTTATCAAGTAGTAAAAAATGGAAAGAAAATAACTTTTGTTGATACTCCAGGTCACGAAGCTTTTACAGATATGAGAGCTAGAGGAGCACAAGTAACAGATATAGCTATATTAGTAGTAGCTGCTGATGACGGAGTAATGCCTCAAACAATAGAAGCAATATCTCACGCAAAAGCTGCCAATGTACCAATTATAGTTGCTATCAACAAAATTGATAAACCTGAAGCAAACCCAATGAGAGTAAAACAAGAACTTATGGAACACGAACTTGTTTCTGTTGAGTGGGGAGGAGACGTAGAGTTTGTTGAAGTATCAGCAAAAGCTAAAATAAATCTAGATGTATTACTAGAAACAATTCTACTTACAGCGGAGATCTTAGAATTAAAAGCTAACCCTAAAAAAAGAGGAAAAGCTGTTGTTCTTGAATCAAAACTTGATTCAAAAGTTGGACCAGTTGCTGACATTTTAATTCAAGAGGGAAATATCAAAATCGGTGACGTTGTAGTTGCTGGAGAATCTTATGGAAAAGTAAGAGCAATCATCGACGACAAAGGAAATAAAATAAACAGAGGGGAGATGTCTCAACCAGTTGAGATAATCGGATTCAACAGCGTTCCAGATGCTGGAAATACTGTTTATGTAATTCAAAATGAGCAACACGCAAAAAGAATAGTTGAAGAGATGGCAAAAGAAAGAAGACTTGGAGAACAATCTAAGAGAACTATAACTCTTGAGTCATTATCTGAAAGTTTAGAAAATCAAGAAGTAAGAGAACTTAACTTAGTAGTAAGAGCAGACTCTAAAGGTTCAGCTCAAGCGTTAAAAGATTCATTAATGAAACTTAATAACAACGAAGTTGCAGTTAATATTATCCAATCAGCTCCAGGAGCTATCACAGAAAGTGATATTAAACTTGCAGAAGTATCTCAAGCTATCATCATTGGATTTAACGTAAGACCTACAACAAAAGCTATAAAAGAAGCTGAAACTTCTGGAATAGAAATCAGAACTTCTTCAATAATTTACGAAATTATAGAAGACGTTGAAAAAGCTTTAACGGGTATGTTAAAACCAGAATTTAAAGAACAATACTTAGGAAGAATAGAGATAAAACAAATATTCAGAGTGGCAAAAGTTGGAAACGTTGCTGGTTGTGTTGTTGTTGACGGAAAAGTTAGAAGAGATTCTAATATAAGAATAGTAAGAAATGGTACAATCATATATGAAGGAAAACTTGCATCACTTAAGAGATTTAAAGATGACGCAAAAGAGGTTGTAGCAGGACAAGAGTGTGGACTTGGTATTGAAAACTTTAATGATATTAAAGATGGAGATATAGTAGAAGCATTCGATATGGTAGAAGTAAAAAGAACTCTATCAAAATAATAAAAAAACTAGTAAAGGAGGTTAGCTTAAATGAGAAAACAAAGATTAGCTGCCATAGAGAAAGAAGTAATGAGAGTTATATCTAAAACTTTACTAGAAGATGTAAAGAACCCTAAGGTAAAGGGACTAGTTTCTTTAGTAAAAGTTAGAGTAACTGAAGATTTAAAATTTGCAGACCTATATTTTACAATCTATTCTGGAGAAAATAATCAAGTGAATAGAGATAGAGTTGAAGAGGGTCTTAATGAGATAAAAGGATTTTTAAGAAAAAGAATATCTGAGGAGTTATCACTTAGATATGTTCCTGAAGTTAGAGTAAAAATAGATGATTCTATTGAGTATGCTGTAAAAATTTCAAAATTACTAGATGATCTAAAAAGTCAACAAGAGTAGGTTGATGTGAAGATGATATGGAAGGTAAGTGAAGTATCAGATTCTATCATAGAAGAAAAATCAAAGGAATGGGAAACATCAAAGATTTTGACAAAACTTTTACTGAATAAAAAGATTTTGGAGAAAGAGGAAGTAGAGAAATTTATTAATTCAGATATGTCACTACTAAGAGATCCTTTTGATTTTGAAAAAATGGAAGAAGCTGTTGAGAAAATCATAGATAAAAGAAATAAGAAACAAAAAGTATATATCTATGGAGATTATGATGTAGATGGAATAAGCGCAGCCTCTTTTCTGGTAAAAGTTTTTAGAGAAATAGGAATAGATACAGGATATTATATTCCTAGTAGAATGGAAGAAACTTATGGTTTTGATAAAAAATCAGCTGATTATATAAAAAGAAGAAATGGGAGGTTGGCTATAACTGTTGATACAGGAGCCAACTCCATTGAAGATATAAGATATGCAAAAAGTATTGGGATAGACCTTATAGTCACAGATCATCACAAATCTATCAAAGAAAAATTTGACGAAGAGTATGTGATGATAAACCCCAAACTGAGTGAGAACTATAAGTTCAAATATCTTTCTGGTGCTGGAGTGGCTTTGAAACTAGCACAAGCTCTACTAAAAAAACTAGGAAAGTCAGAAGATATATTGTACAAATATCTTGATATAGTAATGATAGGGACTGTGGCAGATGTAGTACCTATGATTGATGAAAATAGAATAATCATAAGCAACGGATTAAAAGTTTTAAAAGATACAAATGTAAAAGGTCTTACTTATCTTTTAAAGTATCTTAAGTTTCAAAATAAAAATATCACAACAACAGATGTAAGTTATTTTATATCGCCTCTTATAAATTCATTGGGAAGAATAGGAGTTTCAAAAGTTGGAGCAGATTTTTTTATTGAAGATGATGAATTTAAGATATATAATATAATCGAAGAAATGAAAAAGATGAATAAGATAAGAAGAAAGCTTGAGAAAAAAATATATGATGAGGCTTTGGAGTTTTTAGAAAAAAGAGATAAAACAAAGGAGCTTGAATATATTTTCCTATCTTCAAAAGAGTGGCACCCTGGTGTAATTGGAGTAGTTTCTTCAAGACTTTCTATAAAATATGAAGTTCCTGTTGTGTTAGTTGCTACTAGTAAAGGGGTAGGAAAAGCCTCTTGTAGAAGTGTAGCAGGGATAAATATTTTTAATATTTTTACAAAGATAAAGGATAGATTAATAAGATATGGAGGTCACGATTTAGCAGCTGGATTTATAGCAAAAGCTGATGAACTTCATAATATAGAGAGATTATTTTCGGAAGAAGTAAAGAAAATAGACAAAGAAAAAGAGGATAAAATAATAAACGTAGATATGGAACTTCCAATCACTTCAATAGATGAGGAACTTATAAATGATATGAAAAGTTTATCCCCTTATGGTTTAGAAAATTTACAACCTTTATTTGTTGATAAAGATATAAAAATCAAATGGATAGAAAAATTTGGTGTAGAGGATAGACACTTTAACGGAATGTTAGAAAAAGATGGAAAGGATTTTTCATTTATAGCATTTAATCTATCAAATGAGATAAAGAAAATAGATTTAGATAAAAAAGTAGATATAGTTTATTATCCTGAAAAGATAAATATCAAAGGTAGAGATAGATATAATATCAGAATAAAAAGTATTAAGCAGTAAAACTCAAAATTTTTTTGAGAGAAAAATATAAAAATAAATTTTTCATATAAAATAATTAAGGAGGAAAAATGAAACACGAAATCAAAAAACTTGAAAAATCAGCTTTAGAAGTTACTATGACTTTAACTAAAGAAGAGTACAACCCTATCGAAAGAGCAGTATTAGCAAAAGCTCAAAAAGAGGTAGAATTACCAGGATTCAGAAAAGGACACGCTCCAGTAGAGCAAATAAAAGCTAAATATGCTAAAGAAACAGAAGATGAAATCTGTGATGAAATCATAAAAAAATATTTTGGTGATGTTATAAAAGCAGAAAACCTAAGACCAGTTAGCCCATTATACAATGGAAAATTAGTTGAAGGAGAAGAAACTACTTTAACAGTTCACGTTGATATCTTCCCTGAATTTGAATTAGGACAATACAAAGGATTAGAAGCTGAAAAAGTTGAATTCCAAATGAACGATGAAAAATTAGAAGAAGAAATCCAAACTATCTTAAAAAGAAAATCTACTTTAACTGACTGTGAAGAAGGACATAAAGCAGAAATGGGAGATACAGTAGAATTAGCATTTGAAGGATTCATCGACGGTGTTCCATTTGAAGGTGGAAAAGCTGACACTCATATGTTACAATTAGGAAGCCACTCTTTCATCGATACTTTTGAAGATCAATTAGTAGGATATGTAGCAGGACAAGAAGGAGAAGTAAACGTTACTTTCCCTGAACAATACCATTCTCAAGAATTAGCTGGAAAACCTGCTGTATTCAAAGTAAAAGTAAAAGCTATCAAATATGATAAAACTCCAGAATTAAACGACGAATTTGCAAAAACTTTAGGATTTGAAAACGTAGAAGATATGAGAGTAAAAACTAGAGAAACTGTTGAAGCTAGAGAAACTGAAAGAGCTAGAAATCAATACAGAGGAGAATTACTTAAAAAAGTAGTTGAAGGAACTGAAATCGAAGTACCTAGATCTTTAGTTTACAGAGAAGTTGAAGGAAGATTAGCAGAACTTGAACAACAATTAATGGCTCAAGGAATGGATTTAAAATCTTACTTAGCTATGACAGGAATGACTCAAGAAGCTATATTTAATCAATTAGCACCAATGAGCGAAAGCAAAGTTAAAATGGATATAATCCTAGACAAAATAGCTGAAATCGAAAAAATTGAAGCTAGCGAAGAAGAATTTACAGCTAAAATGGAAGAAATCGCTAAAATGTATGGAATGACAGCTGAAGCATTAAAAGAAGAATTAGTAAAAAATAAAAACTTTGAAAACTTTGAAATCAACGTTAAAAACGAAATAATCTTAAATAAAGCTATAGATTTCATCGTTGCTAACGCAAAATAATTTTTTTAGGACATTGGACTTCCTCCAATGTCCCTTTAAGTGGAATCTGTTAAAAAATAACAGGTTCTTCCTAAAGCTAAAAAGGAGGTTAAAAAAGATGTATAATCCAATAGTTATAGAGAATACAAGTTATGGAGAAAGATCCTATGATATATATTCAAGACTTCTTAAAGATAGAATAATATTTTTAGGTACAGAGATAAATGATAATGTAGCCAACGCAATAGTAGCTCAACTTTTATTTTTGGAAGCTGAAGACCCTGAAAAAGATATCACTATGTATATAAATAGTCCTGGAGGAGTAGTTACTTCTGGAATGGCTATCTACGATACTATGAACTATATAAAACCAGATGTGCAAACTGTTTGTATAGGTCAAGCTGCTAGTATGGGAGCATTTTTACTTTCAGCAGGAGCTAAAGGAAAAAGATTTGCCCTACCAAATTCAAGAGTGATGATTCATCAACCTTTAGGTGGAGCTCAAGGACAAGCAACAGATATTGAGATACAAGCTAAAGAGATATTAAAAATAAAAGATAAATTAAGTGAAATATTGGCTCAAAATTGTGGAAAAACAAAAGAAGAAGTATTGAGAGATACTGAAAGAGATAATTTTATGACAGCTCAAGAGGCTTTAGATTATGGAATTATCGACAAAGTTTTTGTTAAAAGAGATTAGAAAGAGGTGATATAATGAACGAGGTAGTTTGTTCTTTTTGTGGAAGACCTCAGGATAAAGTTGAACAGATGTTTTCTGGAAAAAATGGTGTGTATATTTGTGATAGATGTGTAGAAACTTGCTATGATCTGCTTTTCCCAGAAGACGACTTAGATGATATAGATGAGGGTGTAAAAAATATTCAATCTCCTAAAGGAGAGGTAGAAATTTTAACACCAAAAGAGATAAAAGCAAAATTAGACGAGTATGTAATCGGACAAGAGGAAACAAAAAAAGTTTTATCAGTGGCTGTTTATAACCACTATAAAAGAATTAAAAATTTGGAAAATCAAGACAGTGGAGATATTGAGTTACAAAAATCAAATGTATTAATAATCGGACCTACTGGTTCTGGTAAAACTTTGATGGCTCAAACTCTTGCAAAAATTTTAAATCTACCATTTGCCATAGCAGATGCCACAACTTTAACAGAGGCTGGATATGTGGGAGATGATGTAGAAAATGTTTTAGTAAGACTTTTACAAGCTGCAGATTATAACGTTGAAGCAGCTGAAAAAGGAATAATTTTTATAGATGAGATAGACAAAATAGCTAGAAAATCAGAAAATATGTCTATCACAAGAGATGTATCTGGAGAGGGGGTTCAACAAGCTCTACTTAAAATAATCGAAGGAACAAAATCTCAAGTGCCTCCACAAGGAGGAAGAAAACACCCTAACCAACCACTTATAGAGATAGATACAAAAAATATTTTATTTATAGTGGGAGGAGCTTTTGAGGGACTTGAAAAAGTTATCAATAAAAGAACTCTTAATAAAAATATGGGATTTGGCGGAGATGTAACAAAGGAAAAAGCTGGAGAAGAGGGAAAAGTATTTGCTAAAGTTACTCCAGAAGATTTAGTAAAAAGAGGAATAATTCCAGAATTAGTAGGAAGATTACCACTTATTACAACTTTAGAAAATTTAAGCGAAGAAATTTTACTTAAAATCTTAGTTGAACCTAAAAATGCCATAGTAAAACAATATAAAAAATTCTTTGAGATGGAAAATATAGAGCTTGAAATTACAGAAAATGCTTTGAAAGAAGTGGCAAAAAGAGCTTTAGCAAGAAAAATTGGAGCTAGAGGTCTAAGAGCTATTTTAGAAAATACAATGATGGAGCTTATGTTTGAAATACCATCTATGAAAGATATAGAGAAAGTTATTGTAGATGTAGAGGGACTTGACGACTACAAAAAAGTAAAATTAGTAAAAAGAGGAGGAGAAACTATTGAGCAATAGATTACCATTTTTACCGACTAGGGATTTAGTTATCTTCCCAGGTGTGGTAACTCCTGTATATGTAGGGAGAGATAAAAGTATAAAAACTCTTGAGAGAGTTATGGATAACGAAGATAGTAAAATGTTGTTTGGTATGCAAAAGGATTCTTTAATAGAAAATCCAGAGTTACCAAAAGACGTTTACGAAATAGGAGTAATAGTAAATATATTACAAACTGTAAAAATGCCAAATAATACAATAAAATTATTGGTAGAGGCTGAAAATAGAGTAACAATCATAGATCCAAGAGAAGTTGATGGGGAATATGATGCTGAATACTCTGTTATTGAATGTATAAATCAAGATAATAAAGAAACAGTGGCTATTTACAGAAAAGTTTTAGAATATTTTGAAAGATATTCAAAACTAGGAGGAAAAGTTTTACCAGAACTTTTAATCAGTCTTAAAACAACAAAAGATATAAATAACGCTTTAGATATTATTGCAAATAATCTTTATGTTGATAATCAAGAAAAGCAAAAAATTCTTGAAACTTTTGATAGTAAAGAAAGAGGGTATTTAATTCTTGATATATTATCAAAAGAGATTGAAATAAATGAAATAGAAAAAAAAGTTGAAGATAAAGTCAGAACAAAGATGAATGATGCTCAAAAAGCTTATTACATCAGAGAAAAAATAAATGCGATGAAAGATGAAATACAAGATTATACTCCAGAAGATGATAATTCTGACTTAAAAGAAAAAATAGAAAAAGCAAAACTTCCAGCAGAGGTTAAGAAAAAAGTAGATGAAGAATTAAGAAAAATGAGTAAAATGCCAGCATTCTCAGCTGAAGCATCAGTTTCAAGAAACTATATTGATGTACTTTTAGACTTACCTTGGAAAAAAATGACAAAAGATGATCTTGATATAGAAAAAGCTAGTAAAATATTAGAAAGAGATCACTATGGATTAAAAGAAGTAAAAGATAGAATACTTGATTACTTAGCAGTTAAAAAACTTAATCCAAAAATGAGAGGAACTATAATATGTCTAGTAGGACCTCCAGGGGTTGGAAAAACATCAATAGCTAGATCAATAGCAGATGCTATGGGAAGAAAATTTGTAAGAGTTTCTCTTGGTGGAGTAAGAGACGAAGCTGAAATAAGAGGACACAGAAGAACTTATATTGGATCTATGCCTGGTAGAATAATGAAAGCAATGAAACTTGCTGGAACTAAAAATCCATTTATATTATTAGACGAGCTTGATAAAATGGCTAGTGATTTTAAAGGAGATCCAGCATCAGCAATGCTAGAAGTATTAGATCCAGAGCAAAATATACATTTTGAAGATCATTATGTAGATGTGCCATTTGATTTATCAGAAGTATTTTTCTTAGGAACAGCTAATGATCTTAGAAATATTCCAGAACCATTAATTGATAGAATGGAAATAATTCACTTGTCTTCTTATACAGAATATGAAAAATTACATATTGCAAAACAGTATTTAATTAAACAAATTCAAGAAGAAAATGGATTAAAAGATATAAAAGTATCTATTTCAGATAAAGTTATACTAAAAATAATAAACGAATACACAAGAGAAGCTGGAGTTAGAAACTTAAAAAGAGAAATAAATAATCTATTTAGAAAAATAGCTAGAAAAGTAGTCAAAGAAAATGTAGAAAAAATTACAATCAGCACTACTAACTTAGAAAAATATTTAGGAAAACCTAAATTTAGACCAGAAAAATTAAAAGAAAGAGAATATAAAGTTGGTATAGTTAACGGACTTGCTTGGACAGCAGTTGGTGGAGTTACATTGGAAGTACAAGGAGTTCTTATCCCAGGAAAAGGACAATTAAGTCTAACTGGTACTCTTGGAAATGTAATGAAAGAGTCTGGAGAAGTAGCATTTACTTATGTAAAATCTAATTTCCAAAAATATAATATTAACGAAAAAGATTTCTTAGAAAATAAAAATATTCACTTACACTTCCCTGAAGGTGCCACTCCAAAAGATGGACCATCAGCAGGAATTACAATAACAACAGCTATATTATCAGTTCTTACTGGTAGAGAAATAAGACAAGATATAGCTATGACAGGAGAGATAACAATCACTGGTGAAGTTTTAGCAATCGGTGGAGTAAAAGAAAAAGTAATAGGAGCTTATAGAGCAGGAATAAGAGAGGTAATTTTACCTGAAGATAATAGAGTAGATACTGATGATATTCCAGCAGAAGTTAAAAAAGATATTACTATCCACTATGCAAAAACTTATGATGATGTAGAAAAATTAGTTTTTAAACAAGATTAATTTTAGTTTAGTATAGGAGAAAAGATGATAGTAAAACAAGCAGAATTTGTAAAATCAGCTGTATATGAAAAAGATTATCCAGAAGAGCTTGGAAATATAGAATTTGCTTTTGTTGGAAGATCAAATGTTGGAAAATCTTCTCTTATAAATAGTATCACTGGAAGAAATAAACTTGCTAGAACAAGTAAAACTCCAGGGAGAACACAACTTATAAATTATTTTCTTATCAATAGGGAGGTCTTTTTTGTGGACCTTCCTGGATATGGATTTGCAAAAGTTCCAAAATCTATGAAAGCTGAATGGGGACAAACAATGGAAAGATACCTTGCAAGCAATAGAAAGAAAATGGTTTTTGTACTTTTAGATATCAGAAGAGTACCAAGTGGAGAAGATATAGAGATGTTAGAATGGCTTGACCATTTTAATGTTCCTTTCAAAATTATATTTACAAAAATAGATAAAGTATCAAATAATGAAAAATTTAAATGTCTAAAAGACATCAGAACAAAATTAGATTTTGCTAACGAAGATGTATTTTTCCATTCTTCACTAAAAAATACAGGAAAACAAGATATTTTAGATTTTATAGATGAAGTTTTGGAAGAATCAAAACCAAAAGAATTAGCAGAAGAAAATAAATAATATACAAAAACTTTTAATATAGGAGGCTATTGAATGAAGGAGTTAGAGAAGATATATTCTCCCAGTGAAATAGAAAAAAAATGGTATAAACATTGGGAAGAATCAAAGTATTTTAGAGCTACAATGGACGAGGGAAAAGAGAATTACTCTATAATGATCCCACCACCAAACGTAACAGGAATACTACATATGGGACACATATTAAATAATAGTATTCAAGATACTTTAATTAGATACAAAAGAATGTCTGGGTTTAATACTTTATGGATGCCTGGAATGGACCACGCTGGAATAGCTACTCAAAACAAAGTTGAGAAAAAATTAGCTGAAGAGGGATTAACTAAAGAAGATTTAGGAAGAGAAAAATTTATCGAAGAAACTTGGAGATGGAAAGAAAAACACGGTGGAATTATCACATCTCAACTTAGAAAATTAGGAGCATCTCTTGACTGGGATAGAGAAAGATTTACAATGGACGAAGGACTTTCTCAAGCAGTTAGAGATATATTTGTAAGATTATATAATGATGGATTAATTTACCAAGGTGAATATATGGTAAACTGGTGTCCAAGATGTGGTACAGCTCTTGCAGATGATGAAGTTGAATTTGAAGATCAAGCAGGAGGATTCTGGCATGTTAGATACCAAATAAAAGATAGCGATGATTATTTAATAATTGCTACGACAAGACCAGAAACAATGTTAGGTGACGTTGCTATAGCTGTTCATCCAGATGATGAAAGATA
The DNA here is from genome assembly GCF_021531475.1 of Fusobacterium perfoetens. Lineage (NCBI taxonomy): Bacteria > Fusobacteriati > Fusobacteriota > Fusobacteriia > Fusobacteriales > Fusobacteriaceae > Fusobacterium > Fusobacterium perfoetens. The sequence continues at coordinate 14,540 of NZ_JADYTX010000008.1, forward strand.
TAAAAAATTTGTTGGTAAAAAAGCAATACTTCCATTAGTAGGAAGAGAAATTGAAATAGTTGCTGATAAATATGTTGATATGGAATTTGGAACAGGAGCTTTAAAAATTACTCCAGCTCATGACCCTAACGACTTTGAAATAGGAAATAAATTCCATTTACCAATAATCAATATTTTCACACCTGATGCAAAAATAGTCGAAGGATATGGAAAATATTCTGGACTTGATAGAGTAGAAGCAAGAAAAGCTATTGCTGAAGATTTAAAAGAACAAGGTTACCTTGTAAAATTTGAACCATACTCTCACAATGTTGGTACTTGTTATAGATGCCACACTGTAATTGAACCAAGGGTATCAAAACAATGGTTTGTAAGAATGAAACCATTAGCTGAAAAAGCTCTTGAAGTAGTAAGAAACGGTGAAGTAAAAATAATGCCTAAGAGATGGGAAAAAGTTTACTATAACTGGTTAGAAAATATAAGAGATTGGTGTATCTCAAGACAAATTTGGTGGGGACATAGAATACCAGCTTGGTATGGACCAGATAAAAAAATGTTCGTAGCTCACAATGAAGAAGAAGCTCATCAACAAGCAAGAGAATTTTATGGAAAAGATATTGAACTAGAACAAGAACAAGATGTACTTGATACTTGGTTCTCATCAGCACTTTGGCCTTTCTCAACTTTAGGTTGGCCACAAAAAACTAAAGAACTTGAAATGTTCTATCCAACATCAACTCTAGTAACTGGAGCAGATATATTATTCTTCTGGGTAGCTAGAATGATAATGTTTGGAGAATACACTCAAGGAGAAAAACCATTCAGTAATGTATATTTACACGGAATAGTAAGAGATGAAATCGGAAGAAAAATGTCAAAATCTTTAGGAAACTCTCCAAATCCATTAGATTTAATAGATAAATATGGAGCAGACGCAATAAGATTTACAATGCTTTATAACACATCTCAAGGACAAGACGTTCACTTCTCTGAAAAATTACTAGAAATGGGAAGAAACTTTGCTAACAAAATATGGAACGTGTCAAGATTTGTTATAATGAACCTTGATGGATTTGATGTTACAAAAGTAGATAGATCAAAATTAAAATATGAACTAGTAGATAAATGGATATTCTCAAGACTTAATGAAACTGCAAAAAATGTAGCTAGCGAATTAGATAAATTCCAATTAGACGAAGCTGCAAAATCAGTTTATGAGTTCTTAAGAGGAGATTTCTGTGACTGGTATGTAGAGTTAGCAAAAATTAGACTTTACAATTCAGAAGATGAAGATTCTAAAATGACAGCTCAATATGTTTTATGGACAATACTTGAAGCTGGAATGAGACTTTTACATCCATTTATGCCATTCTTAACAGAAGAAATTTGGCAAATAATCAAAACATCAGGAGAAACAGTAATGCTTGAAAAATATCCTGTATGTGATGAGAAAGAATTAGATTTAGAAGTTGAAAAATCTTTTGAATATATTCAAGAGATAGTATCATCTCTAAGAAATATAAGAGCAGAAGCTGGAATATCACCAGCAAAATTTGCAAAAGTAGTAATAAAAACTGCAAATGAAAAAGAACTTGAAACAATAAAAGACAACTACAAATTTATAACAAAACTTTGTAACCTAGAAGAGATTACTTATGGAAAAGATGTAGAAAAACCTTCACAAAGTGGATTTAGAGTTGCAAAAGATTCTGAAGTATATATGGTACTTACTGGACTTCTAGATATTGAAGCTGAAGTTAAAAAATTAGAAGCTCAACTAGAAAAAGTATCAAAAGAATTAGAAAAAATGAATGCAAAACTATCTAATGAGAAATTTACATCAAAAGCACCTGCACACATCTTAGAAAGAGATAGAAGAATTCAAAAAGAGTATCAAGATAAATACGACAAAATATTGGAAAACATAAAAGAGTTAAGAGGATAAAATTTAATTTTGGTATAGTTGATAATTTTCTAAATAAATAGGGATAAATGCAAAATAACTTGGGAGGATAAATGTTAGAAATTTTAATGAAGGTTGTAGGTGGATTGGGGCTGTTCCTGTATGGAATGGATAATATGTCTAGTGGAATGCAAAAGATAGCTGGAAAAAGACTAAAAAAAGTTTTGACAGTTATAACTAAAAATAGATTCCTTGCTATAGGGGCAGGAATTTTTACCACAATGCTTGTTCAATCATCATCAGTAAGTACAGTTATGGCAATAGGGTTTGTTAACGCATCTCTTTTGACATTAAACCAAGCTTTAGGATTGATTTTAGGAGCTAATATAGGGACAACAGTTACTGGTTGGTTACTTGCTTTAGATATGGGAAAATTTGGTTTACCAATAGCAGGAGTTGGAGCAATAGCTTATATGTTTTCTAAAAATGAAAAATTAAAAATAAAAGCTTCAACACTTTTAGGACTTGGACTTATTTTCTTTGGATTACAGTTAATGAGTGATGGATTAAAACCAATAAGATCTATGCCAGAATTTATAGAATTATTTAGTCTATTTACAGCTGATTCATATTTTGGAGCATTAAAAGCAGCACTTGTTGGGGCTTTAATTACTTCAATAGTTCAGTCATCAGCAGCAACTTTAGGGATTACAATAACTTTAGCAACACAAGGACTTATTAGTTATCCAACAGCAGTAGCACTAGTTTTAGGAGAGAACGTAGGTACTACAATAACAGCTTTCTTAGCTTCTTTTGGTGCTAATTCAAATGCTAAAAGAGCTGCGTATGCACATACAATAATTAATATTGTAGGAGTATGTTGGGCAATATCAATATTTCCATTTTATTTAAAATTTTTAAATTTTGTGGCAAATCCAGAAGTTAATATAAATCTTGCAATAGCCACAGCTCATACAATGTTTAATATAATAAACGTAATTTTGTTTATACCATTTGTAAACCAATTGGGAAGATTCTTATGTAAAATAGTAAAAGATGATGGAAAAGAAGTTATAAAAGTAACTAAACTAGATAAATTAATGGTAAAAACTCCATCAGTTGTAATAGGTCAATCAACTCAAGAAGTTATAAATATGAATACTGAGATAAAAGGTATGCTTGATATTTTATCAGCATTCTTTGATGATAATAATAAAAATCATTTGACAGCAGATAAATTACAGGAATTACAAGTTATCGAAGAAAGAATGGATCTGTATCAAAAAGAGATAACAGACATCAACTATATGATATTATCAACAGATATGAGTGATGATATGAAAGATGATACTAGAAAAAATATAGAAATATGTGATGAGTATGAAACTATCAGTGACTATGGAGTTAGAATTGGTAAAGTATTAAATAAATTTGAGGAGTCTGAGATAAAACTTACTGAAAATGAAAGAACAAGACTTAGAAAATTAAATAGAGATATTGTTAATCTTTATGAATTAATAAATGTAGGTTATAAAAATAAAGATAAAACAATATTTGCTATCGCTAACGAAAAAGCTAACATTATTCTTAAAGAGTTTAGAAAAGGAAGAGAAACTCACTTAGAAAATGTTTCTAAAATAGGAATATCAGTTACTCAAAGTATAGGTTATATGGATATATTAAACTACTATAGAAGACTTAGAGATCATATAGTAAATATTATAGAATTATATTTAATAGAAGGTTAATACAATAAAGAAAGTTATCGGGATTTTATCTCGGTAACTTTTTCAAAAAATAGAAAATTTTTATTATTTAAAAAAGGAGAATTATGGTAAATATAGGAATTGCAGGAATCGGAGCTATTGCTGAACAATATATAAAACTTATAACTTCTAATAAAATAAAAAATTGTAAAATAACAAGTTTTTCAAGCAGAAATAGACAACATATGGAAGGGATTTGTGAAAAATACAATCTCAAAGAAGTAAAGCTTTTTACTGACTATGAAGAAATGTTAAAAAGTAAAGAAATTGATATGGTTATGATATGTACTCCTCATTTTTTACATCCTTCAATGGCAATAAAAGCAGTTGAAAATGGAATACATACATTAGTTGAAAAACCAGTAGGAGTTTTTTCTGATGAAGTTGAAACTTTATTAAAAAAATTAGATGAAAATCCAAATATAAAAAATGGGGTTTTATATTGTAGAAGAACAAGCAAAGCATTTAACAAAATAAAAAAAATTATAGATTGTGGAAAAATAGGAGATTTAAAAAGAGTTTGTTGGATAATAACAAATCTTTATAGAACAGATAGTTATCATAAATTTCAATCTTGGAAAGGAACCTACAAGCAAGAAGGAGGAGGACTTTTAATGACTCAAGCTTCCCATCAATTAGATTTATTAGTTTGGTTATGTTCTATGCCCAAAAAAATAAATGCTTTTTGTTATTGTGGAAGAGAAAGAGATATTGAAGTTGAGAATGATGTTACAATTCAAATGGAATTTGAAAATGGAGCAACAGGACAATTTATAAGTTCTTCAAGAGAGTTTCCTGGTACAAATAGACTGGAAATAATAGGAAGTAAAGGTCAAATTATTTTGAATAATGATTCAGAACTTATAATAAGAGAACTTTCCCAAGATGAAAAAATATATTCTAAAACAACAAAAGAATTATACGGAACTATTCCTTATACAGAAAAAACATTATATTTTGATGATGCAGATAACTCAATTCAACAATCTGAAATTGTAAATAATTTTATAAATGGGATAGAAAATAATGAGAAAATATTATGTTCTGTTAAAGATGCTTTAGAATCTCTTTATTTGATAAATGGAGCTTATCTTTCTAGTTGGGAGAAAAAAGAGATAGAATTTCCAATGAATAACAAAGAATTTAGAAAAAAATTAGAAGAAAAATTTTAAATTAAAAAGACCTAAGTATTTTAACTACTTAGGCTTTTTTACTATTTTTGAATAAATTGGTTTGTATTTTCATTGTAGATAAAACCATTTTTTTCAAAATGTTCTAAAATATCAGATTTGCTTATATCCATATCATCACACATATCATCAAGAGATGAATAAAAATCTCTTAGTTTCATATTTATCATACTGTAAGCTATATTTATGTCCATACTTAAAAAATTCATTTTTCTGTTTCCTTTTTCAAAAAATATAAATTATTTATATTTTAAAATATATAATTTTATTTGTCAAATATATAAAAAATGATAAGATATAAACCTTAAATAAAATTGTATTATTGATTATTTTATGCTAAAATATTATTTAAGGAATTAAAAATATACATTAGATATTTAAGGAGGGTACTATCTTGTTAACAAATTATGAAAATGAATACAAAAGCAAATTAGTTTCTGCTGAAGAAGCTGCTAAAGTTATCAAATCAGGAGATTTCGTTGATTATAGCTGGTGTGGAACTACAACAGATGCAGTAGATAGAGCTTTTGCTAAAAGACTTACAGAAGTAGAAGATGTTAATATCTTTGGAGGAGTTTTATTAAAACAACCTGAAATATTTAAAGTTGAAGGTGGAGAAAAACATTTCACTTGGAATACTTGGCACGCAAGTGGAATTGAAAGAAAAAGAATAGCTGCTGGAAATGCTTATTATTCTCCAATGAGATACTCTGAATTACCAAGATTTTACAGAGATGGAGCTCAAAAAATAGATGTAGCTATATTACAAGTTACACCAATGGATAAATTTGGATATTTCAACTTCAGCGTAAGTCCAAGCCACTCTATGGCAGTTTGTGAAACAGCTAAAGTTGTAATAGTTGAAGTAAATAAAAACTTACCACTTTGTTTAGGTGGATTTGAAAATGGAATCCATATCTCTCAAGTAGATATGATAGTTGAAGGAGATAATCCAGAAACTTCTATTCTTCCAGGACCAGGAGCAGCTACAGATGTAGACAACGCAGTTGCAAACTTAATTGTTGAAGAATTAAATGACGGTTGCTGTATTCAATTGGGAATTGGTGGAATGCCAACAGCAGTAGGTTCTTTAATCGCTAAATCAGATTTAAAAGATTTAGGAGTTCACTCAGAAATGTACGTTGACTCTTTTGTTGAAATGGCGCAAGCTGGAAAAATCACAGGAGCTCACAAAACAATAGATAGATTTAGACAAACATTTGCATTCGCTGCTGGTGGAAAAGATCTATACGATTACTTAAATAACAACCCAGAAATAATGGCAGCACCAGTTGATTATGTAAATGATGTAAGAGTTGTTTCTCAAATAGATAATTTTATATCAATAAACAATGCTGTTGACTTAGACTTATTTGGTCAAGTAAATGCTGAGTCAGCTGGGGTAAAACATATAAGTGGAGCTGGAGGACAATTAGACTTTGTACTTGGAGCTTACTTATCAAAAGGTGGAAAATCTTTCATCTGTTGTTCATCTTCATTTATAGGAAAAGATGGAAAATTACAATCAAGAATCCGTCCTACATTAACTGAAGGTTCAATAGTTACAGATACAAGAGCAAATACTAACTATGTAGTTACTGAATATGGAAAAGCTAACTTAAAAGGAAAAACTACTTGGCAAAGAGCAGAAGCTTTAATTAATATTGCTCACCCAGATTTTAGAGAAGAATTAATAAGAGAAGCTGAAAAAATGAAAATCTGGAGAAAATCAAACAAAAAATAATAAGATTAAAGAAATGTGGAAACTGGTGAAAATCCAGTACAGGCTTACCCCTACTGTGTTTATAGATTTTTCTATATTAAGTCAGGTCGCATAATATTAACCATATTTTTGGGTGGGGAAATATGGGAATTATCATATTTAGAGAATTATTTTAGATATGAAATTTTTATAATGCACACAATTCTTATGGGTTGTGTGCTTTTATTTTGGAGATAGTTGAATGAAAATATCTGTATTTATATTAATAATAATTTTTTTATCTATTTTTTTTGTAAGAAGAAAAAAGAAAGAATTTTATAAAAAAGATGATGAAAAAACATTAGAATATTATAGCTATAATTCAAAAATAAATAGTTGGAATCCCCACTTAAAATTTTGGTATTCAATGGTGTTGATAGTTTTAGGAATAATTTTATCAAATATTTATATATCAATTTCAATTGTTTTTATCTGTGGTTTTATTATAATATTTCTTGGGAAAATCTCTTTAAAAAAATATATAGATTTTTTTAAAGTTCCAATAATTTTTTTATTAATTAGTGTGGCTGTAATAAATATAAATTTTTCAAAAAATATAACTGGCTTTTATTATTTTAATATTGGAGATTTATATATTTATACAACTGATGAAAATATCAAGAAAAGTTGTATTTTATTTTGGAGAGCTTTAAGTGGAGTGAGTTCAATGTATATGTTGGCACTTTCAACACCTCTGAATGAGATTATCTATGTGATGAAAAAAGTAAGAACTCCCAAAATAATTATAGAACTTATGTATTTGGTATATAGATTTATTTTTATTATGAGAGATAGTTATAAAAGTATGAGAAAATCTATTGAATCTAGACTTGGATTTAGAGATTATAGAATATCTTTATTATCTTTTGGAAAAATCATATCAAATATTTTGATTGTATCTTTGAGAAAGTCAAACTTTTTTTATGATTCTATGGAGTCGAGATGCTATAGAGGGGAGATAATATTTTTTATAAAAGAAAAAAGAATAAATAAAAAAGTTATTATTGGAATGGGACTATCCATTATTTATTTGATAGTTTTATATATTTTTATTAAATAAAATTTTGATTGGAATGGTATCTATGGAAGAAAAAATTATAAAAATAGAGGGATTAAAATTTTCTTATGAAAAGGGAAAAGAGATATTAAAAGGGATAGATGTTGAAATAAAAAAAGGGGAAAAAATAGCGGTTTTAGGAAATAACGGCTCTGGAAAAACTACTTTTTTTATGAATCTAAATGGAGTTTATCTATTTGATGAGGGAAATATTTATCTAAAAGGCAGAAAAATAGAAAAAAATAAAAAAGATTTGAATTATTTGAGAGAAAATATTGGGATAGTTTTCCAAAATCCTGATAATCAAATAATAGGATCTACTGTGTATGAAGAGTTATCCTTTGGACTTATAAATCTAGGACTTTCTAAAAAAGAAATAGGAGAGAGAATAGAAGAAATATCTCAAAAATTAAATTTAAAAAAATACTTAGACACTCCTCCTCATTATTTAAGTGGTGGAGAGAAAAAAAGAGTATGTATAGGAGATATTGTGGCTATGAATCCAGAAATAATAATCTTTGATGAGCCTACTGCTGAACTTGATCAATTAAATGTAAAAATTTTAGAAGAGATTTTAAATGATTTATCTATAGAGAAAAAAACGATAATCCTATCAACTCATGATATAGATTTTGCTTTTAGATTTGCAGATAGGATTTTGGTATTTTCAGATGGAGAGATAATAGGAGATGGAACATCAGAGGAGATATTTAAAAATACAGAACTTTTAAAAAAGGCTAATCTAAAAAAACCAATTGTATTTGAAATCTATGAAGAACTTTTGAAAAAAAATATTATAAAGAATTGTGGAAATATCCCAAGGACTGTTGATCACTTGAAAAAAATTATATAAAAAACTGAAGTATTTTATTTTAAATCTAAAAAAGGAGAAAAAAATGAAAAAAATAAAAATGATGAAGTTATTACCAATATTTATGGTAATGATGTTTTCAACTGCTAATGCAATGCACATTATGGAAGGATATTTACCTGTAAAATTTAGTATAGGTTGGATAGTTGCTTCACTACCATTTGTATTATTAGGAATGAAATCAATAAAAACAAAGCTTAATGAAAATCCAAGAAATATAACTTTAATAGCTATGGCAGGAGCTTTTATCTTTGTTATTTCATCACTTAAAATACCATCAGTGACAGGAAGTTGTTCTCATATGACAGGGACAGGGCTTGGAGCAATTTTATTTGGACCACTAGCTGTAAGTGTTTTAGGATTAATAGTTTTACTTTTCCAAGCTCTTTTATTAGCTCATGGAGGAATCACAAGCATAGGAGCAAATACTTTTTCAATGTGTATAGCAGGACCAATTGTTAGTTTTTTAATTTATAAACTTTGTATAAAAATGAAATTAAGTAGAAGAGTTGGAATATTTTTGGGAGCCATGCTTGGAGATATAATTACTTACTGTGTAACAAGCATACAACTTGCAATGGCTTTTCCATCTCAAGATGGTGGAGTAATGGTATCAGCTGTTAAATTTTTAGGAGTTTTTGCACCAACACAACTTCCACTAGCAATAATTGAGGGAATATTAACCGTTATTATTATGATTGGTTTAGAAAAATATGCAAGAAAAGAATTAAGAAATATAGGATTTTAGGAGGAAAAAATGAGTAAGGATAAAAAATTAGTTATTAGTTTATTAATAGTTGTAATGCTTATGGCAATAACACCGATATTTGTTTTAAAAGATGCAGAGTTTGGTGGTTCTGATGATGCTGGAAGTGTTATGATAGAAAGTATTCAAGAAGGATATGAACCTTGGTTTACTCCAGTTTTAGAAAATTCTATAGGGGGAGAATTACCAGGGGAAGTTGAAAGTTTATTTTTCTGCTTACAAACTGCCATTGGTGTAGGAGTACTTGCTTTTTGTATGGGACGTATGTATGAAAGAAAAAAACTAGGAAAAGAGGAAGAAGATTTATAAGAAATATTTTATTAATTTTAGACAACTGAAAAGTTTTCTTCTTGAAATAACCTTTTAATTGATGTATAATAGAACTTGTACTAAAAAATATGTAAAAGGTGTGTTATTTATGGAAGAAAAATTAGATGTATTTAATAGTGGAAATAAAAAGTTGCCAAGATGTGTAGCTGTTTATGATAAACTTTTTGAGATGATAAAAGAGGGGGAGTTTTCAAGAATAACTCAACTGCCATCTGAACCAGAGCTAGCAAAAATAATGGGAGTTAGTAGAATGACTCTTAGACAAGCTCTATCACTTTTGCAAGAAGATGGAATAGTAAAAAATATCAGAGGAAAAGGAAATTTTATAACAAGAACAGAAGTCTTTAGTGAAAAGGGTTTAGAAATTTTAGACCACCCTCTTTATACAAGTATTACTGAAAAAATAGATAGTGTTGAACTTGAATTTAAATTAGAGCCATCAACAGAATATACAAATAAAATATTAGAGAGAAAATCTCCTGTCGTAGTTTTTGTAGATAGATGGTACAAATCTCAAGATAAGATTGTAGCTTATACATTATCTATTATTCCAATAGAAACTATTGTAGAAAAATCAATTGACTTAAATGAAAAAGAAAATCTTATAAAATTTTTAGAAAAAGAAGTTTATGAAGAGGCTACTCATTCATCTATAAAACTTAATTTCTCATCTGCAGGGAACTTTTCTTCTATGAAAAATATATCAGACAGTAAGAAATTTTATCTTTTGGGAGAAACTTTATATTATAAAAATAAATATCCAGTTCTTCATAACAAACATTATATTCCAATAGAATATGGAAATATAATAATAGAGAGAAAAAGAAAATAAAAAATTAGGAAAGAAGATTTGAAAAAATCTTCTTTTTTGTTTGTAAACTCAGAATATAATTTAAAATCAGTACAAAAACTTCTGTAAAGACAATAAGAAATCAAAAAAAATATTGACATATAAAGGTTTCTTATGCTATTATTAAAATATAGACAAGTTATTAGACAAGAATAAAAATAATAAACAAGTAGATGGAGGTTTTTATGAAATACGCAGAAGAAGGATTACAATATCACATAGGTTTAAGAAATGGAGATGTAGGAAAATATGTAATATTACCTGGAGATCCAAAACGTTGTGCAAAAATAGCAAAATATTTTGATGATGCAAAATTAGTAGCAGATAACAGAGAATATGTAACATACACAGGATATTTAGACGGAGTAAAAGTAAGCGTTACTTCAACTGGAATTGGAGGACCTTCTGCGTCAATAGCTCTTGAAGAATTAGTAAACTGTGGAGCAGATACTTTCTTAAGAGTTGGTACTTGTGGAGGAATGCAAACTGAAATAATGGGTGGAGACTTAGTAATTGCAACTGGTGCCATAAGAATGGAAGGAACTAGTAAAGAATATGCGCCAATAGAATATCCAGCAGTAGCAAATTTAGATATAACAAATGCTTTAGTACAAGCAGCTAAAACTTTAAAAGAAACTTATCATGTTGGAGTTGTTCAATGTAAAGATGCTTTCTATGGTCAACACGCACCTTCAACAAAACCAGTAAGTTATGAATTAGAAAATAAATGGGAAGCTTGGATAAGAATGGGTTGTAAAGCTTCTGAAATGGAATCAGCAGCACTATTTATAGTTGGAGATTATTTAAAAGTTCGTGTAGGTTCATCATTCTTAGTAGTGGCAAACCAAGAAAGAGAAAAATTAGGTCTTGATAACCCAGTTGTTCACGACACAGATAAAGCTATAAGACTAACAATAGAAGCAATTCGTAATTTAATAAAAGCTGACCAAGCGGAAGCTAAATAATTTTGAGATTAGATTTAGGAGAAGATAAGATAGATGAAAACTGTTATAATAAGTATTTTAGGTATAGTTATTGTTTTAGCAGCAATGGTATTAATATCAAAAGATAGAAAGGCTATAAAAAAAGAGATAGTAATAAAAGCTTTAATAGGACAATTTATAATTGCATTTTTATTAGTAAAGTTTCCATTAGGAAAATTTGTAGTATCAAAAGTTTCTGACGTAGTAACACAAGTTTTAGACTATGGAAAAAATGGAATAGGATTTGTATTTGGTAGTCTTGGAATGGCTTCAGCTCCAACAGGATTTATATTTGCAACACAAGTTTTAGGAAATATTATATTCCTATCATCTTTAGTTGGTGGATTATATTATCTTGGAGTTTTAGGTTGTATAGTAAAAGTTATAGGAAAAGGAGTTGGAAAAGTTTTAGGAACTTCTCACGTTGAAAGTTTTGTTGCAGTGGCAAATATGTTCCTTGGACAAACTGACAGTCCAATCCTTGTTAGTAAATATCTAAGACTTATGACTGATAGCGAAGTAATGGTTGTTTTAGTTTCAGGAATGGGAAGTATGTCAGCAACAATTATTGGTGGATATGTAGCTCTTGGTATTCCGATGGAACATCTTTTAATAGCTTGTACTCTTGTACCATTAGGAAGTATAGCTGTATCAAAAATAATTTATCCAGAAACAGAAGTTGCAAAAGAAATATCAGAAGTAAAAATGGATAATAAAGCTGGAAATGAAAATCTTATAGAAGCAGTTACCGAGGGAGCTATGAATGGAATGAGCTCAGCTTTAGCAATAGGAGCATCTTTAATTGCTATAATAGGTCTTGTGGCTTTACTTAATGGAATTCTTTCAGGAATTGGAGCAATGTTTGGATTTAATGGACTTACTCTTGAGAAAGTATTCGCCTATGTATTTTCACCGTTAGGATTTATAATGGGACTTTCAGGAGATGAGGTTTTACTAGCAGGTCAACTTTTAGGAAGTAAATTAGTTTTAAATGAGTTTGTTGCTTTCCAAGAGCTTGGAAATGTAATCCAAACTTTAAATCCAAGAACAGCTTTACTTCTATCAATCTCTCTTGCAGGATTTGCTAATATCTCTAGTATGGGAATTTGTATAGCAGGTATATCAGCTCTTTGTCCTGAAAAGAAAAATGTATTATCAAGACTTGTATTTAAAGCAATGATAGGTGGATTTGTAGTAAGTCTTTTAAGTGCTATTATTGTAGGAGTTATTACAGCTTTTTAATAAAAAATATAAAGGTGATAAAATGGAAAAATATAAAGATATTTTAGATAAAGCTTATGAAGCAATGGATAACGCTTACGCTCCATATTCAAACTTTCACGTTGGAGCTTGCGTCAAAACAAAAGATGGAAAATATTTTATAGGCGCTAATATAGAAAATGCTTCTTATGGACTTACAAATTGTGCTGAAAGGAATGCTATTTTCCAAACATATTCACAAGGTTATCGTCAAGATGATATAGAAGCTCTTGCAATAGTAGGACAAGGAAATACTTTAATAACACCTTGTGGAGCTTGTAGACAAGTTTTAGTAGAACTTTTAAAAAGAGATACTCCAATTGTTCTTGGAACTGGAGAAAAAGTATTAGTAACAAATATTGAAGAATTAATGCCAATGGCTTTTACAAACGAAGCGTTATAGGAGGAAAAAATATGCCAACACCACATAATCAAGCAAAAGTAGGAGATATTGCAAAAAATGTTTTAATGCCTGGAGATCCATTAAGAGCAAAATTTATAGCAGAAACATTCTTAACTAATGTAAGACTTGTTAACTCTGTAAGAAATATGCTTGCTTTTACAGGAGAGTATAAAGGAAAAGAAATAACAGTTATGGCATCAGGAATGGGAATGCCATCAATAGGAATTTATTCATATGAATTATATTCACAATATGGAGTTGAAAATATAGTTCGTGTTGGTTCAGCAGGAGCTTATGCAGCTGATTTAGATATTTATGATGTTGTTTTAGCTGATAGTGCTTGGAGTCAATCAACATTTGCAAAAACTCAAAATGGATATTCAGAAGATAAAACTTATCCAAGTGAAGAGCTAAATAATAAAATAATTGAAACAGCTAAAAGATTAGAGATGCCACTTCATGTTAGAACTATTCATTCAAGTGATGTTTTCTATACAGAAGAAAGTGTTTATGAAGAAATAAGAGATAAACATAATTGTGCTTGTGTAGAGATGGAAAGCTTTGCACTTTTCCACAATGCAAAAGTTTTAGGAAAAAATGCAGCTTGTCTTCTTACAATCTCTGATTCATTTACATCTAGTAAACAAACTACACCAGAAGAAAGACAGACAGCTTTTGTTAATATGATGAAAATTGCCCTTGAAACTTTCTGTTAATTTTGAAAGAGAAGGAGAATTAAAATGAAAAAATATAAAAGAATATTTACAATAGTAGTAGATTCTTTAGGAATTGGAGCTATGGAAGATTCTTATAAATTTGGAGATATTGGTGTTGATACTTTAGGACATATATCAGAGTCAGTTGAGAATTTTAATATACCAAATCTTCAAAAACTTGGCCTTGCTAATCTTCATCCAATGAAAAATGTAAATTCTATTGAAAAACCATTAGGTTATTATATGGAAATGGAAGAAACAAGTGTTGGGAAAGATACAATGACAGGACATTGGGAAATGATGGGACTTAATATTGATAAACCTTTTCAAACTTTTACAGATACAGGTTTCCCAAAAGAGTTGATTGAGGAACTTGAAAAAAGGACAGGTCATAAAGTTATAGGAAATAAAAGTGCCAGTGGTACAGAGATTTTAGATGAGTTAGCTGAAGAAGAAATTAGAACTGGGAATATGATAGTTTATACTTCTGCTGATTCTGTTCTTCAAATCTGTGGAAATGAGGAAACTTTTGGACTTGATGAACTTTATAGATGTTGTGAAATTGCTAGAGAACTTACATTGAAAGATGAATGGAAAGTTGGAAGAATTATTGCAAGACCTTATGTAGGAAAGAAAAAAGGTGAATTTAAAAGAACAAGTAATCGTCATGACTATGCACTAAAACCTTATGGAAGAACAGCTTTAAATGCCTTAAAAGATAATGGATTTGATGTCATCTCTGTTGGAAAAATAAATGATATTTTTGATACAGAGGGAATAACAGAGGCTCATAAATCAAAAAGTTCTGTTCATGGAATGGAACAAACTATTGAGATAGCAGAGAAAGATTTTACAGGACTTTGCTACGTAAACTTAGTTGACTTTGATGCTCTTTGGGGGCACAGAAGAGATCCTATCGGTTATGCTAATGAATTAGAAAAATTTGACAAAAATCTTGGAGTATTACTTGAAAAACTAAAGGAAGATGATCTTTTAATAATTACAGCTGACCATGGAAATGATCCTACTTATACAGGAACAGATCATACAAGAGAAAAAGTTCCATTTATTGCTTATTCTCCATCAATGAAAAATAGTGGAGAATTAGAGAGTGTTTCTACTTTTGCAGTAATTGGGGCTACAATAGCTGATAACTTTGATGTAAAAATGCCAGAAAATACAATAGGAACATCAGTTCTTAATAAATTAATATAGGTTTAAGGAGATAAAAAATGGATAGAGAAAAAATACTTTCTGCTGTTGACCATACATTACTAGGACAAACAGCTACTTGGGAAGATATAAAAGAAATATTAGACGATTCTATAAAATATAACGCAGCTTCAGCTTGTATACCTACTTATTATGTAAAACCAGCTAAAGAATATGTAGGAGATAAACTACCTATTTGTACAGTAATTGGTTTCCCAAATGGATATAGCACAACAGCAACAAAAGTTTTTGAAACTAAAGATGCTATTGAAAATGGAGCTAGCGAAATTGATATGGTTATCAATGTAGGAATGTTAAAAGATAAAAAATATGATTTAATAGAAGATGAAATCAGACAAATACACAAAGCTTGTAATGGAAATATATTAAAAGTAATAATTGAAACTTGTCTTTTAACTGAAGACGAAAAAATAAAAATGTGTGAAATTGTTACTAAATCAGGAGCTGAATATATAAAAACTTCAACAGGATTTTCAACAGGAGGAGCTACTTTTGACGATATAGCTCTTATGAAAAAATATGTTGGAGAAAATGTAAAAATAAAAGCAGCTGGAGGAATTTCATCTTTTGATGATGCTGAAAAATTTATGGAACTTGGAGCAGATAGACTTGGAACAAGCAGACTTGTAAAAATAGCAAAAACAAATGCTCCAGTAAATGACAACTCATATTAATAAACAAAAGGGGATATTGTAATTTTTATTACATATCCCCTATTTTAGATCTATCTATTTTTTAAGAATTCATAAGCTTTAAAAATATTTAAAACTTGCATTTTTATTCCAAGAGGAATAGAAGTTTCATCTATTTTAAACTTATCATTATGAAGAGGTTCACAAGCATTTAATTCTTCATTACCAGTTCCTAATAAGAAAAATGCTCCAGGAACTTTTTCTAAATAATATGCAAAATCTTCAGCTCCCATTTCAGATTTAGGTATATTTATGACATTTTCTTTAGAAAGCAATTCTTCTCCAGAAGATTTGATTATATCAACAAAGGAGTCGTGGTTAATAAGAGCGTCATAACTATCTCTAAAATTAACTTCTGCACAAGCTCCATAACCTTTTGCAACGAACTCAGCCATCTCTTTAATTCTTGTTTTGGCAAAAACTCTCATATCTTGTGAAAGAGTACGAATAGTTCCTGTAAGAGTAACTTCATTAGCTACAATATTTTCTTTGGTTCCTCCATTTATAGTTCCAAAAGTAATAACCAAAGAATCTCTAGAATCTGTATTTCTTGAAACAATAGATTGAATAGAACTAACTACTTGGCAAGCAGTAACAATGGCATCTACTCCATCACTTGGAAAAGCTCCATGAGTGCTTTTTCCAATAATTTTTATATTTACAGTGGTAGAAGCAGCAAACATTGGTCCGTATTTTACACCAATTTTTCCAACATGAAGAGAAGGATGAACGTGAAGTCCAAATATTGCATCAACATTATCTAAAACTCCATCATTGATCATAGGTAAAGCTCCTCCAGTGGTTTCCTCTGCTGGTTGGAAAATAAGTCTTACATTACAAGGCAGCTTTTCTTTTATTGTTGATAAGACTTTTACTACTCCAAGTAGAACAGAACAATGTACATCGTGTCCACAAGCGTGCATTTTTCCAATATGTTCTGACTTAAAAGGGCAATCTGAATTTTCAAGAATAGGTAAAGCATCAATATCAGCTCTTAAGGCGATAGTTTTAGTTGTATCTTTTCCAATAAAATCAGCAACTATTCCACTTTTTCCGATATTTGTCTTATAATTGACACCAAGTTCATCTAGAATAGTTGTAATGTATTTTGTAGTTTTAGGTAAATCAAAATCAAGTTCAGGAATTTTGTGAAGTTCTCTTCTATTATTTATGAACCATTCGCTATTTATATCTATATTTTTTAAAATATTTTCTATCATAAGAGTCCTCCTAAATAATTTATTTATTAAAAATTATAACAAAAAAATTTTTTTAAAACAAATAAAAAATTAGGAAAGAAAAATATTTTTTAGAAATAAAGTTAATAAAAGATAAAGAATAAAAAGAAATTATCCGTAAGTATATATAAATTAAACATATAGTATATAAAATATATATTTTTATTTTTTTAGTTTTTGTTATAAAATGACCGCAATAAAATAAAAAACGGATTGAGGAGCGATTGACAATAGTAATTATATGGAGTTACCTAACGCTGATATATAATGAAAGGGGAGATTGCCGAAACCTAAAAGTAAGGGTGGTGCTTTTTGGTTGGGTTTATGGATAATATCTGTAAAACTGTCATTGGTAACAATGTTGTGCTTTCTGTTGAGTAATTTATTCATTCTTTACATATTCTTAAATGGAAATTATGAAAATATTAACCAACAGATAGGTCTGTTGGCTTTTTTATTTTAAAAATTAAAAAGGAGAGATATTTTTATGAGAGTAGTATTAAAATATGGTGGTTCAAGTGTTGCCACTATTGAAAAAATCAAAGCGATTGCAGAATATGTAGTGAATCTTAAAAAAACAAAATATGATGATGTAATAGTAGTTGCCTCTGCAATGGGAAAAACAACAAATGCTCTTATAGCTATGGCAAAAGAGATAACTTCTTCTCCAAGTCAAAGAGAGTTAGACTCACTTCTTTCTACTGGAGAACAACAAACAGTATCTTTACTTTCAATGGCTATAAATTCTATGGGACAAAAAGCTGTATCACTTACAGGATATCAAGCTAATGTAAAAACAGTGGGAGTTCATACAAAAAGTAAAATTAAAAGGATAGATACAGAAAGAATAGAAGAATATCTAAAAGATGATAATGTAGTTATTGTAGCTGGATTCCAAGGAATAAATGATCATGGAGATATCACAACTTTAGGAAGAGGGGGATCAGATACAAGTGCTGTGGCTTTAGCTGCATCTTTAAATTGTGAATGTAGAATTTATACAGATGTTGAGGGAATATATAGTGTAGACCCAAGACTTTATAAAAATGCAAAATTTTTAGATAAAATCTCTTATGAAGAGATGATGGAAATGGCAAACTTAGGTGCTGGAGTAATGGAAACAAGAGCAGTAGAAATTGGAAAAAAATATAATATTCCTATATTTGTTGGAAAAACTTTAAGCGAAACAGGGGGGACTTGGATAATGGATATGAACGATATTTTAGAAGATAAATTAGTAACAGGAATAAGTGTAACAAGGGAGATAATAGTAACAACACTATCTCAAATAGAATATTCTAGTGAAAGAATAGCAAAAATATTTACAATAATAAATGAAGTTGGATTAAATATAAATATGATTTCTCAAAATGTAACTAATGATGGAAAAGCAAAAATATCATTTAGTTGTGTAGAGGGAGAAAGATATTTACTAGAACAAGCAATTACAAAAATAAAACAAGATATAGAATGTGAATTAGATTATAAAGATGATATGGCAATGCTTTCAATAGTTGGAGTTGGAATGATAAATAACTCTGGAGTTTCTGGAAAATTTTTCTCTGCTCTAAGCAAAGCAGGTGTAAATTTTTATCAAGTAACAACATCAGAAATAAGTGTTTCTTGTAGTATAGGAAGAAATGATATAAATAAAGCTGTTGATGTAGTAGCAAGAGAATTTAATCTATAATTTTTGGAGAGGAAATAAAATGAGAGTAGCAATAGTAGGAGCAACAGGATTAGTAGGAAGTACATTTTTAAAAGTTTTAGAAGAAAGAGATTTAGGAATAACTGAGTTATACCTTTTTGCATCAGCTAGAAGTGCTGGTAAAAAAATAAATTTTAGAGGAAATGAATATACAGTAGAAGAATTAACTGAAACAAGTTTTGATAGAGGAATAGATGTAGCATTATTCTCAGCAGGTGGAGATATAAGTAAAAAATTTGCACCAATTGCAGCATCAAAAGGGTGTCTAGTAGTAGATAACTCTTCAGCTTGGAGAATGGATCCAGAAGTTCCTTTAGTAGTTCCTGAAGTAAATAAAGACGCAGCTTTTGGAAATCATGGAATAATAGCAAATCCAAACTGTTCAACAATTCAATGTATGGCACCACTTAAAGCGTTAGCTAATAAATATGGTTTAAGAAGAGTAATATATAATACTTATCAAGCTGTATCTGGTACAGGTCAAAAAGGTGTAGAGGATTTACAAAATGGTTTAAAAGGGTTAGAACCAAAAGTATATCCACATCAAATAGTAAACAACTGTTTACCACATATAGATTCTTTCTTAGATAATGGATATACAAAAGAAGAGATAAAAATGATAAACGAAACTAGAAAAATATTAGAATTACCAGAACTTCCAGTAACAGCTACTTGTGTAAGAGTACCAGTTATAAACTCTCACTCAGTATCAATTACAGCAGAACTTGCAAGTCCATTTGATATAGAAGATGTAAAAAAAGTTATTGGAGAATTTGAGGGAGTAGTTTTAGTAGATAATCCTAAAAATAATGAATATCCATTAGCAACAGATGCAACAGGACAAGATAAAGTATTTGTAGGAAGAATTAGAAGAGATTTTAGTACAGAAAATAGTGTAAACCTTTGGACAGTTGCTGATAATATAAGAAAGGGAGCAGCAACAAACGCAGTTCAAATAGCTGAACTTTTTAGAGATATAAAAAATAAATTGGCTTAAGGAGGAAATATGTCAATATTTGTTGGTTCAGGAGTAGCTCTTGTAACTCCTTTTGATAAAAGTGGAAATGTAGATTATGAAAAATTAGGTGAACTTTTAGAGTTTCATGTAGAAAATAAAACAGATGCAATCGTTATAGTTGGTACAACTGGTGAAGCATCTACAATGACTGAATCTGAAAAATTATCTGTTATAAAATATACAGTTGAGAAAATAGATAAAAGGATACCAGTTATTGCAGGAACAGGTTCTAATTGTACAGCAGGAGCTTTAGATTTTAGTAAAAAAGTAGAAAAACTAGGAGTTGACGGATTTTTAGTAGTAACTCCATATTATAATAAAGGAAATGAAAGAGGAATCTATGAACATTATAAAATGATAGCTGAAAATGTAAATCTTCCAATTATTTTATACAATGTTCCCGGAAGAACAGGAGTAAATCTTTCAGTGTCACTTGTAAAAAAATTAGCACAACTTAAAAATGTAGTGGCTATAAAAGAGGCAAGTGGAAATATCTCTTATGCAGCAGAGATAGCTAGACTTGTGCCAGAACTTGATATATATTCTGGAAATGATGATATGACAGTGCCAATTTTATCCCTTGGTGGAAAAGGTGTAATATCTGTATCAGCAAATATTATCCCAGAAGTTATTCATAATATGGTAATGGCTTTCTTAAATGATAATCCAAAAGAAGCTTGTAGATTACAACTTGGATATAATGAACTTTCTAACGGAATGTTTATAGAAACAAATCCAGTACCAGTAAAAGAAGCTATGAACTATCTTGGATATGAAGTTGGAGGTTGCAGATTACCATTAGGAGAGATGTATGAGGAAAATATTTCAAAATTACACTCAATTATTGATAGACATGAGGTAAAAAGATGGAAATAATTATACATGGAACAGGAGCTATGGGAAATGTTGTAAAAAATCTAGCTTCTGAAGATGAAAATTTAAAAGTAACAGGATTTGCTGATGAATTAACTAATGAAACTGGAGATGTGATAATAGATTTTTCACATTTTTCAAGGTTAGATACATTACTTGATTATGCAAATTCAAAAAAAATACCATTAGTTATAGCAACTACTGGATATTCAGATAAGATTTATGATAAAATAGTAAAGGTTTCAAAAAATATTCCAATACTTCTATCATCTAATATGTCTTTAGGTGTAAATCTTATGCAAGATATCTTAGAAAAAATAGTTCCTATTCTTTATGGAAATTATGATATAGAACTTATAGAAAAACATCATAATAAAAAAGTTGATTCTCCGAGCGGAACAGCAAAAACTATCTTAGATGTAATCGAAAAAGGTTGCGATGAAAAAATGGAAAGAGTTTATGGTAGAGAGGGAATCAAGAAAAGAGAGAAAAATGAAATAGGAGTTCATGTTGTTAGAGGTGGAACAATAGTTGGAGAACATTCTGTAATGTTCTGTGGAAATGATGAAATTATAGAGATAAAACATACAGCTCTTTCTAAAAAAATATTTGGAATGGGAGCTTTGCAAGCTGGAAAATTTTTAGCAAAACAAAAGCCAGGACTTTACGGAATGAAAGATATATTTAATAATTTATAGTGGAGGAAAAATGAACGGAGTAAATACAGCAGAAGAGATAATAGCTTTTATAAAAAATTCTACAAAAAAAACACCAGTGAAAGCATATATAAATGGAGTTTTAAATAATTTAGAAACTAGTGCAAAAGTTTTTAAAGGAGATGGTTCATATATAATCATTGGTGAATCAACAGAAATAGAAAAAATATTAGAAAATAATAAAGAAACTATAACAGATGTTTATTTAGAAAATGATAGAAGAAATTCTGGTGTACCTATGCTAGATATAAGAAATATCAATGCTAGAATAGAACCAGGAGCAATCATAAGAGATAAAGTAACTATTGGAGATAATGCTGTTATAATGATGGGAGCTGTAATAAATATAGGTTCAGTTATTGGGGACGGAACTATGATAGATATGGGAGCAGTTCTTGGAGGAAGAGCAACAGTTGGTAAAAATTGTCACATTGGAGCAGGAGCAGTTTTAGCAGGTGTTGTAGAGCCACCTTCAGCAACTCCAGTTATAGTAGAAGATGGAGTTTTAATAGGAGCTAATGCTGTTGTTATCGAAGGAGTAAGAATCGGTAAAGGAGCAGTAGTTGGAGCAGGAGCAGTAGTTACTCAAGATGTTCCAGCAGGAGCGGTTGTAACAGGAAATCCTGCAAAAATAATAAAAATGGTAGATGAAAAAACTTTAGGTAAGACACAGCTGGTGGACGACTTAAGGAAATAGTTTTTTAGAAATAAATAGGAGGAATTTATGGAGATTAACCAAAATATAGCAAAAGTTCAATATTCTTTAATAAGACTTTTGAACGAGGAGGCTAGAAAATTTGAAGATTCAATAGACTTAACTATTGGAGAACCTGACATTGCTACAGAAAAGGGGATAGTAGAAGATGCTTGTGAATATGCTATGACTCACAAACTTGGATATCCACCAACAGGGGGAGGACCAAAATTAAGAGGAATATTAGCAGATTATTATAACGATAAATATGGGTCTTCTTACCAAGCTGATAATGTAATAGTAAATGTTGGAGCCTCTGAGGCTATTTGTTCTTGTTTTAGAGCTTTACTTAATATTGATGATGAGGTAATAGTATTCACACCATTTTATGCTGGGTATCTTCCAATGATACAAATGGCTTATGCTAAACCAGTATTTGTGGATATTTCTAAAACAGATTTTACAGTTACTCCAGAACTACTTGAAAAATATATTACTGATAAAACAAAGATAATTTTATTCTGTAACCCTTGTAACCCATCTGGGAATGTAATGGGAAGAGAGGAAATAGAAAATATAGCAAACTATTTAGCTAATAAAGATATATTTATCGTATCAGACGAAATATATAGTGAACTTTCATTTGGAGAATTTACTTCATTTGCAAGTTTCCCACAAATTCAAGATAAATTAATAATTATAAACGGATTTTCAAAATCTCACTCAATGACTGGTTGGAGGGTTGGATATACTATATTCCCTCTTGAATATAGAAAACCACTTCTTAATACAACTCTTTTCACATTGAGCTCACCAATGGCTGTATCTCTTGCTGCTGCAGAATCAGCTATAACAAAATATAGAGATAGATCTCATGTAAGAAAAATCTATCAAGAAAGAGCTGAGTTCATGTATGAAAAACTTGTAGAACTTGGATTCAAAGTTGTAAAACCTAAAGGAGCTTTCTATATTTTTGCAGATTACACAGATATATCTGACTTAAACTCTTTTGATTTTGCAATGGACGTATTAAAAGAAGTACAAGTTGCTTTAGTGCCAGGAATTTCTTTTGGAAGTGAGGGATATTTTAGAATATCTTTAGTTTCTGATATTCCAAGACTTGCTGAGGCAGCTGAAAGACTAAAAAAATATGTAGAAAATCATAAAAAATAAATATAATTAAAATAAAAAGGATTGATATCTTGTAGTGAGATTTCAATCCTTTTTTGTAGGGTATTTTAAATTTATTTTAGGTATTCTTTTTCTAAAATAAATTCATTATTTTTTCTTGAAATTATAATTTTGTAAGTTTTATCTAAAGTATATGGAAAATCCTCTCTATAATGAGCTCCACGGCTTTCCTCTCTTGTCAACATACTTTTTATAAGCATTTTACTTAATTGAAGCCTTAAATATGTTTCTATGGAATTAGAATCTAAATTTTCTTTTATATTATATTGATTTCTTAAAAGTTCAATTGATTTTAATCCATCTTCAAGAGAAGTTTTAGTTCTTTTTATACCAGCACATTTTGTTGTTATAGATTTTAAATTTTCTAAAACTTTAGAAGTTGAAAGTTTATTAACTTTATCATTTAAAGAAATTTCTTCTAGCCAACTGTTAAACTTTTCTTCAAAATCTTCTTTTGAATAAATTTTATTTTTATAATTTTCTAGATAAATATTTGCATCATCAACAGCTCTTTTTCCAAAAACTAAAGCTCCACCAACAGAGTTTCCTCCAAGTCTATTTGCCCCCTCAATAGCTGAAGAAAGTTCTCCTATAGCATATAATCCATCAACATCAGTTTTTCCATTTTCATTGACTTTTATACCACCATTACAGCTATGAGCAAAAGGAGAAATAACAACTTCATCACGACACATATCTATTCCCATTGTATTTTTTAACCAATCAAGATAAACTCTATAAAATTCCCCCTCATCTTTATATAAATCTTCAGAATATTTTAAAATCACTCCTTGATTTTTTTCATCATCGAACTCAACCATTTTTAAATCAATAAGATGACTTTTAAAATCAAAACTGAAAGGAGCATAACCACTTCTCTCTATCCAAAGATCTTTATATTCTGGTGAGTTCACTCCGTCTAAAATAAGTTTTTTATCAAGAGAATACATACCTAAGCAATATTTTGCTGTATGTTCTCCAAATAGAGTATTATATTTAGGTTTTAAAAATGCTGGGATAAATTGGATAAACTCCATATTTTGAGCTTTTGCACCAGCATCTAATGCCACTATATGTCCAGTTCCAGTTATCTCTTCAGGATATAATTTATGTTTAAAATTCCCTGCCACTCCACCAGTTGCCATTATAACAACTGGTGAATTTATAGCAAAGAACTTTTTATCTTTTTGGAAGACAGCTCCCATAATTTTATCATTATCTTTTAAAATTTTTAAGATAGATGAATCTTCAATAATCTCTAAATTTTCTAATTTTCCAAATATTTCTTTTGCCTTTTGACGAGCTTTATCCCAATCTTTTATAAGATAGATATTTCTTGGATATTTAGCAAAACAAGCTGGTCTTTTATCATTTCTTAACCAAGGTTCAAAACCGATTTCTTCAAGAGAAGAGATTGAATCACAAATATCTTCAATATATGTGTTTATCATATGAGGATTTTCCATTTTATTTCCAATTTTTGAAATATCTTCATAAAATAATTCTTTGTCTTTTTCTCCGTCTGTTCCTTGTATACCCAAAGTTCCTTTTAATGGAAAATAACTAGCTCCACCACAAAATTTACCATTTGTAACAAGGCAAACTTTTTTTCCTTTAGAGATAGCTTTTTTTGTTGCAACGAGACCTCCAATACCAGTTCCCACTACTAAAATATCGCAGTTTAAAACAAAATCTAAATTCATTTTTCCTCCCAAAACTATCTTAGATTTTAATTAAAATGTTTTATTTTTTTTAATAATAAATATTCAGCCCCAAGCATACCTGCATTATTTCCAAGTTCAGCAAATTTTATTTGAAGATTTTTCTTGTAATTTATTCCAACTTTTGATTCAAAGCTTTCTTTTATCTTATCTAAAAGATAGTCACCTTGTTTTGTAACTCCTCCACCAATAACAACAAGAGGTGGATTGAAAATATATGTAATAGTGCTAAGTCCATCAGTGAAATAATCTACCCACTCTTTTATAATATTTACAAAAACTTCCTCTCCAGCTTTCTCTCTATCAAAAATTTCTTTTCCATTAAGAGTTTCTCCAGTTCTTTCTTTTGCCATATTTACAAGAGCAGTAGCAGAGGCATATCTTTCATAACAACCTTTTTTACCACAAAGACATTCTTTACCATTTTTTTCTATTTGTATATGTCCAAATTCTCCAGCTACACAAGTATCTCCTCTAAAGATATCTCCATTAAGGACGACTCCTCCACCAATACCAGTTCCTATAGTAACACAAACAAAATTATCTTGTCCTTTTCCAGCTCCTAGCCATTTTTCTCCAAGAGCAGCACAATTTACATCATTTTCTAAAACTGCAGGAATATTAAATTTATTTTCAAGTTTTTCTACAAGGTTTGTTCCTATCCAACCAGGAATTATTGGATTTCCTCCTATAACTTTACCAATACTTCCATCTATTTGACCTGTACCAGAAACAGCAATTCCTAAAATTTCATTATCTTTAGAAAAATTATCTACAATGTTACATAATTTCTCAAATAAAATATCTATTCCTTTAGAAGCTTCTGTATCAACTTCTCCACTTTCAAGAATTTTTCCCTCTAAAGTTAGAAGCCCAAACTTAATCATTGTTCCACCAATATCAATTCCAACTACTTTTTTCAATTTATTCTCCTTTATAAAATTATAACTGTAATAAAAAATTATATGCAAAAAATTGTTCTCGTGTACATAAATAATATAACTTTTTACATAATTTTGTCAATACCTAAAATTTTTTTATAAAAAATAATCTTATGAAATCATATAAGTATAATTTAAATATATTATTATTGTATACAAAAAAAGCATAGATAAAAATATTTTTTTAAAAAATTCCCAAATTTTTTATAGTGTTATGAACGCGTTATTATTAGGGATAGCAAGTATTTTTTAAACTGTTATTCCTAAAAAAGTACAAGTGTTTAGAAAAAAAATATTGACAAAATCTGAAAAATAAATTATGATACAGAAAAAATAATGTTCTCGAGAACAGAAAAACACAAAATATTTTTTAGATTTTTAGGAGGTTTAATTTAATGAATTGGCATTGGGTCAACTGGGCTGTTATTGTACTTTATTTCTTTGGAATGTTTATGGTTGGAGTTTATTTCTCAAAAAGAACTACTTCAACAGAAGATTATTTTAAAGCTGGTGGAAGAGTTCCATCTTGGGTAACAGCTTGTAGTATATATGCAACAGCACTTTCTTCAATTTCTTTTATAGCTATACCAGCATCTGTATTTAGTAAAGGTTGGTTACTTGGAATGGCACCTTTAGGAATTATTCCTATCGTTTGGGTAGCTGCTGTTATATTTGTTCCTTTCTTCAGAAGAGTTAATGTAACTACTGCTTATGAGTATTTAGGAAAAAGATTTGATAACAAATTTAGATTAATAGGAAGTTTAGCATTTATTTTATTCCACGTTGTTAGAATGGCGATAGTATTATATCTTCCAACTCTTGCTTTACAACAAGCTTTACCATCACTTAATCCTGTTATCTTAACAGTTGGAGTAGCAGTATTCTGTGTTGCTTATACATCAATGGGTGGAATTGAAGCTGTTTTATGGTCTGACGCAATTCAAACTATAGTTTTATTATTTGGAGCTATGTTAATTATAATAGTTGGATTTACTTCTGCACCAGAAGGAATTGGACAAGGATTCCAAGCTTTACATGATGGAGGATTAGTATTAAACTCTGACTTCTTATCACTTGATTTTGCAAAAATCAGTTTATGGACAATGTTAATAGGAGGATTTGTAAACTCAATCTACTCTTATGTAGGAAGCCAAGATATCGTTCAAAGATACAATACAACTAAAAATGAAACTGAAGCTAAGAAAAGTTTATTTATGAATATTCCACTATTATTAACAAGTATATTTATCTTTGTTGGAATGGGTTCAGCTCTATATATTTTCTTCAAATATAATTCAAAATTACCTGAAGGAATCAACGGAAACGCAATATTACCATATTTCGTAATTAAATATATACCAACTGGGGTTTCTGGATTAGTTCTTGCTGCTATATTTGCTGCTGCACAATCAACAGTTTCTTCATCTTTAAACTCTGTATCAACTTGTATGACAGCAGACGTTTTAGAACATTTAAGACCAGATATGACAGACGCTCAAAAATTAACTTTTGCTAAAGGTGTAAGCTGGGTAGTTGGAATCACAAGTACAATACTTGCAGTACATTTCTTATACGCAGGTCAGGGAGATATGTTCTTATACTTCCAAGCTATAACAGGACTTTTAGGAGGACCAATAGCAGGAGTATTCTTAGTAGGAATCTTCTTTGATAAAGTTAATACAAAAGCTGTTTGGGTTGGATTTATAGCATCTATATTAATCGCTCTTTATTTAACTAACCCAATGGGAATGGCCGCTGCAGTAATTCCTAATTATGTAAGACCTCAAGTATTTGAGTTTATGATATCTGTTTTAATAATCGGAGGAAGCGTAGTATTCTCTCTACTAGCATCTTTAGTAACTGGAAAAGAAGATCCAGCTAAAGTAAAAGGTCTAACTTACTCAACAGTAAAAGATATGGAAGCTAGATAATAAATATATTAACAACAGTTTTAGTAAAATGTCGGAAGGATTTAATTCTTTTCGGCATTTTTTATTTTGTAAAAATTAATGGCAAAAAATATAAATAAGGGCTATAATAGAAAAAAGTCACAAAATGATTAGGAGAGATTAGATGAAAGAGATAAAAATAACTGATATAGAAGGAATAAAAATAGGAAATTCTGAAAATAAAATAACTGGGACAGGTTGTACTGTTATAATTTGTGAAAAAGGTGGAGTAGCTGGAGTAGATGTAAGAGGAGGAGGTCCAGCATCTCATGAGACAGAACTTTTAAATCCAATAAATACAGTTGATAGAGTTCATGGAATATGTTTATCTGGAGGAAGTGCTTTTGGGCTTGAAGCAACAGCTGGGGTAATGAAATATCTTGAAGAAAAAGAAATAGGATTTAAAGTAGGAGACATAACTGTACCAATAGTTTGTGGAGCATCACTTTTTGATTTAGCTGTGGGAGATTCAAAAATCCGTCCTGATAAAGAGATGGGATACTTGGCATCACAAAATAGTGAAAAAAATATTGTATGTGAGGGAAATTTTGGAGCAGGAACAGGAGCATCTGTTGGAAAATACAGAGGAATGGAAAGAGCTATGAAATCAGGTTTGGGAACATATGCAGTCCAAGTTGGAGATTTAAAAGTTGGAGCAATAGTGGCTGTCAATGCTGTTGGAGATGTAATAGATATAGAAAATAATAAACCTCTTGCAGGAATTTTAAATGAGGAAAAAACTAAAATATTAAGTACAAGAGAGGAAATTTGGGAAGATTTTGAAAAAATTGGTGGAAAATTTACAGGAAATACAACAATAGCTTGCCTTGTAACAAATGGAAATTTTACAAAAGCTCAAGCTACTAAGATAGCAGGAATGACACATAATGGATTTGCAAGAGCAATATGTCCAGTTCATACATCTTTAGATGGAGATACAATTTTTGTATTGGTAACAGGAGAAGTTGAAACTAATGTAGATACTGTTGGAACTTTAGGAGCCTATGTAATGGCAAAAGCTATCAATAGAGCAGTGAGAGAAACAGAGGGAGCTTATGGGCTTATTTCTTTAAAAGATTTAGAAAAATAAATTTTATAATTAAAGTAAGGGGTGAAAAAAATCACCCCTAATTTTTTATATTTTTATCTAAAATTTTTCTGAAAACAAATAAGAAAATAAATATAGTTGCACAAGCAGAGAGAACATCAGAGATAAGCTCTGCATAAAATACTCCCATTACCCCAATATATTTTGGTAAGATTATTGCAAGAGGGATAAGAAGTAATATTTTTCTAAATAGAGCAAGAAAAATAGAAGTTTTTGCAAGTCCAATTCCTAAAAATACAGGTTGTCCACTTGATTGAACTCCAAAGATTAACATTCCTCCAATAAATATAGGAAGCGTTTTATCTAAAAGATTAAGTAAAGCCATATCCTGTGTAAATATAGATGAAACTAAAATTGGGAACTTCATAATAAATAGAGTAACTAAAAATAAAATAGATGTAGAGTATCCAACAATTATTTTTGTAGCTTTTAAAACTCTAGGTTTATTTTTTGCTCCATAGTTGTAACTGATAATTGGTTGAGAGCCATATGTAAATCCTCTTATTGGAATAGAGATAAGTTGCATGATACTTTGGCTGATTGCCATAGCTCCAACATACAGATCTCCTCCATAAATTTGTAAATTTTTATTTAGAGTAACTCCGAGCATACTTTCTGTTATTTGCATAGTGAAAGATGAAGTTCCAAGAAATAGAATACTTTTTATTATTTTTTTATCAGGAATTAAATTTTTTAATCTTATTTTCAAAAAAGATTTGTTTGAGGTTAAAAAATAAACTATCCAACAAGCACTTATAGCTTGAGAAATAACTGTAGCAATAGCAGCTCCCTTAATTCCCATAAAAAATTTGAAAATAAAAACATAATCAAGAATAATATTTAAAATAGCTCCAATCAAAATAGAAAGCATTGCCTCTTTTGCAAAACCTTGTCCAGAAATAAAAGGATTAAGTCCAAGAGCTAAAAGAACAAACACTGTACCAAAAAGATAAATATTAAGATAATCTAAAGAGTAAGGCATAATAGTTTCACTTGCTCCAAAGTTTAATAAAAGTTTTTCTCGAAAAATATATATTATAACAGGAATAGTGAATGAGAAAAAAAGAGTTAGAAAAACACTATTACCAAGTATTTTTTCAGCCTTTTTAAAATCTTTTCTTCCAAGCTCAATAGATGATAAAGGAGCTCCTGCATAACCAGAAAAAGCACTAAAAGATGAAATTCCCACAATCAATGGAAAAGTAACTCCAATTCCAGTAAGTGCTAAAGTTCCAATATTTTCTAAATGTCCAAGAAAAATTCTATCTATAATATTATAAAGTACATTTACGATTTGAGCTATAATAGCTGGTGTAGAAAGTTTAACAATGAGTCTTCCTATTGGTTCTTTTCTTAATTTTTCATTTAATTTTTGTTTATCGTCCATAAAATCACAACCTTATAAAATCAGAAGAAAAGCTCTCAAAATTCTGAGAGCTTTAATAAACTAAAATATTTTTCATTGGTATTTTAACATTTTTTTTATAAAAAGTCAAAAAGATGGAACGAAACAAAATAAAAGTTTTTAAAATTTTATTAGAATAAACTTTTAATTGTTTTAATTCTTTTATTGTAGTAAAATATTATTGAAATATTATTTTAAAGGGGAAAGATTATGGGATTTCAAAAAGTTATGACTTTGCAAGGAATGTTGTTTTTACTTATAATGATGGGAGTTTTTGCAAAAAGAAAAAAGATACTGCCAGATAATGCCAACGGAGTTTTGACAGATTTTTTAATAAATATAATTTTGCCGTGCAATATTATAAACTCTTTTAGAGCAGAACTTCAGATAGATGTATTGATAAATTTTATAAAAATATTTTTATTGGCTTTTGGGATACAATTTTTTGCAATAGGTCTAAATTTTTTCTTATATAAAAATCAACCTGTGGAAAGGCAAAAAGTTTTAAGATATGCAACTGTAATCTCTAATGCTGGTTTTATGGGAATGGCAGTTGTAGAGGGAGTTTTTGGAATGGAAGGGGCAATGTATGCCTCAATCTCTTTAATTTCTCAAAGAGCTTTGCTGTGGTCAGCGGGACTTGCTTATTTTACAAAGGCTGATACTAAAAAAGAGTTGTTAAAAAAAATTCTCACTCACCCTTGTTTAGTAAGTGTTTATATAGGGCTTATTATTATGATTTTCCAAATCCCTCTTCCAGAATTTTTAGGAAGAACAATAAGAAGTGTGGGAAATACTACAACTCCTGTTTCAATGATTTTAATAGGATTAATTCTTGGAGAGATAAAAGAGCTTAAAAATTTCCTAACAAAAACAGTTATGTTTTATACTACAATGAGACTTTTAATTCTTCCATTGATAGTATTTTTAGTGGGAAGTTTCTTTGGATTTGATAAAATTTTAATTGGGGTGCAAGTTTTAATAACAGGAATGCCAGCAGCAAGTACAACAGCTATACTTGCTGGAAAATATAATGGAGATGTTGAGTTTGCCACAAAATGTATCTTAGTTAGCTCGGCACTTTCTATGGTTTCTATACCGATTTGGTGTTTATTCTTAAAAATTTAGTGGGGAAAAATTATGAAGAAATCAATATTTTTAATGTTAGTTTTAGTTGTAATAATCTATGTGGCAAATACAAAATTTTTATTGGGAGCTGGAGTTTTAGGAGTTTATGCTATCTCTTTTTTGATTGCTTTATCTCGGAAAAAAACTTTTGGAGAGCTTTTAGAAACTTCAATAAAATATAGTCAAAAATCTAAAATAGTTATATTTGTATTTGTTTTTGTGGGAGCTTTGACTTCAAGTTGGATAGCCTCTGGGACAATTCCCGGGATAATATATTATGGAATAAAATTTATAAATCCAAAAATATTTATTTTGTTTTCTTTTTTAATAAGTAGTCTTGTGGCATTTTTCTTAGGAAGTTCATTTGGCTCTGCTAGTACAATCGGAGTATCATTGATGGCAATAGCAAGAAGTGGAAATATTGATTTGGATATTGTAGGAGCAAGTATAATCTGTGGAATATATTTTGGTGATAGATGGTCCCCTCTTTCTTCAAGTGCTAATTTAGTGGCAAGTCTTACAGAAGTTGATATTTATTCAAATCTAAAAAATATGATAAAGTCAATGATAGTTCCATATCTTTTGACAGCTGTATTTTATTTTTTCTTGTCAAAAAATTATATTTTAAATACAAGTGAAAGTAATCTTACAAATCTTATTTTAGAAAATTATAATTTAGATATAAGATTTATATTTATACCTGTTATCTCTATAATTATTTTTTCAATTTTTAGGATAAATATAAAAATATCTATGGGAGTTAGTATTTTTATTGCATCAGTGGTCGCTATATTTGTTCAACAGGAAAAATTTATAGATATTATTAATTATTTGATTAAAGGATTTTATAAATTCGATGGAACTGCTCTTGAAAAAATTATAAAAGGTGGTGGAGTAGCCTCAATGCTTAATGCCACATCATTGGTTTTTATCTCCTGTGCTTTAGTTGGGATTTTTGAAGAATTAAATATTTTAAATTTCATAAAACAAAAAATAATAGATGTAAAAACAAGAGCAGAACTTTTTAGAAATACAGTAATCGTAAGTATTGTGGCTGGAATGGTAGGAGCAAATCAAACAATCGCTGTTGTAATGACAGAACAGATTATAGAAAATATCTATGATGAGAAAAAAATAAAAAGAATAGATTTGGCAAAGGATATAGAAAATAGTGCTATAGTTTTACCGAGTATCACCCCTTGGAATATAGCTTGTTATATTCCTTGTACAATGTTTGGAATAACAGGTGTAAAATTTATTCCTTATGCTACATATATTTGGCTTATTCCACTTTGTACATACATATATTATAGATTTTTCTTAAAAGAAAAAAATATTTAAAAGTTTGGAGGGACTTTGTATGGAAAATTTAAACGAAAGACAATTAGAGGCAGTAAAACAGATAGACGGACCTCTTTTAATCCTTGCAGGTCCCGGTTCTGGAAAAACAAAAACTATAATAGAAAGAACAGCATATATTCTAAATCAAAAGGGAGTTTTGCCAGAAAATATTTTTCTTTCTACTTTTACAGAAAAAGCTTCTAATGAGCTTATAAGTAGAATTTCTAAAAAAATAAAAAATAGTCTTGATATTAGTCAGATGTATATTGGGACAATTCACTCTCTTTGTCATAGAATAATAGACGAGAATTTAGAATATTCTTTTTTGGAGAAAAATTATAGAATTTTTGATGATTTGGAGCAAAGATTTTTTATCTATTCAAAGCTAAAACATTTTGAAAAAATAGATGGTTATAAAGATTTTATGATGAAAATGGAAGGCGGAAATAGTTGGCAAAAAGCTGGACGTTTACAAAAATGGATAGATAGAATAAATGAGGAAAAAATCTCTAATACAAAAATTTTTGAAACAGATAATATAGATATACTTTTTTTGAAAGAATTAAATAAAAAATATTTAGAGCTTTTGTATGAAGAAAACGGTGTGGATTTTTCAAATCTTCAGCTTGAATGTTATAATATCTTAGCCACTAACAAAAATATTTTAAAAAAATACCAAGAAAAAATAAAATATATAATGATAGATGAGTATCAAGATACAAACTCTATCCAAGAAAAGATTTTTTTCTTACTAGCAGGAGATAGAAAAAATATCTGTGTAGTGGGAGATGACGACCAAGGACTTTATCGTTTTAGGGGAGCCACTGTAAAAAATATTTTAGATTTTCAGAAAAATTTTTCTGAAGGACAGTGTAAAAAAATAGAATTAAATATAAATTACCGCTCCAATGAAGATATAGTTAGGTTTTGTAATGATTGGCTAAAAACTATTGAATGGAATGGTTGGCGTTATGATAAAAATATGATTTCTGGTAGAGTTGATGATAATAATTCATTGGGAGTTGTAAAAATATCCTATCAAGGGTCTGATAAAAAATGGCAGGAGAAAATCTATAGATTTTTATCATATCTAAAAAGTACTCAAAAAATAAAGGATTTTAATCAAATCGCTTTTTTATTTAAAAGTTTAAAAGATAAGAAAGCAAAATATCTAGCAGAATATTTGGAGGAAAAAGGGATAGATATTTATTCTCCGCGTTCTGGAAAATTCTTTGAACGTGATGAAATAAGGTTTGTTCTGGGGATTTTTCTTTGTATATTTCATCAAGATAAAAATTATCAAAAATATGATTATTACAATGAGTGTTATGAGTTTGCCAAAAAAGAGATAAGGGAAGATTTAGAAATAAGAGATTATATAGTAGAAAAAAGAGAAAATATTCAAAAAATATTAGGGGGAAATGAAGAAGTAGAACTTGGAAATATGCTAACAATTTTTTATGAGCTTTTTAATTTTGAAAGTTTTAGAAAATATATAGATATTTCAGAAAATCATATTTTAAAAAATAGAAAAACATATAATCTAGGGATTTTTTCTAGTTTGCTTTTAAAATTTGATACTCTTTGTAAAGTAAAAAGATTAAATAGTAAAAATTATAAAAAAACTATAGATTATTTTTTTGAAAATCACTTTAATTTTTTACAAATGCACAATATAAACGAATATGAAAGTAAAGATATATCTCCAAGTGGAGCTGTATCATTTTTGACAATTCATCAATCAAAAGGTTTAGAGTTTCCTTTTGTGGTTATAGGCTCTTTGAACAAGGGAGTTGAAATAAAAAATACAACTGAAAGACAGTTAGAACTTGAAATTTCCCAAGAATATGAACCTAAAGATCGAAGAGAGGAGTTTGATTTCTTTAGACTTTTTTATACAGGTTTTTCAAGGGCAAAAAATCTTTTAGCACTGGCTTGTGTAGAGAATAACTATGTTCCAACACCTATTTTTAAAAAGGTATATAAAGATTTAAAAGATATAAAAAGTGAAGAGTTTAATTATAAAGATTTGAGTTTTGATGATGTGGAAGAATCAAAAGTAAAAAAAATAATTTCTTTTACTTCTCATGTGGCACTTTTTGAAAGATGCCCTATTCTTTATAAATTTTTTAGAAAATATGAATTTTCAAGAGAAAATAATTTTGGAGAGTTTGTAGGAACTTTAATTCACGAAAC
This sequence comes from Fusobacterium perfoetens, assembly GCF_021531475.1. Taxonomy (NCBI): domain Bacteria; kingdom Fusobacteriati; phylum Fusobacteriota; class Fusobacteriia; order Fusobacteriales; family Fusobacteriaceae; genus Fusobacterium; species Fusobacterium perfoetens. Next base: position 49,549 of record NZ_JADYTX010000008.1, read on the forward strand.
TTTGGAAGATATAAATAAAAAATTAAAGGATAAAAATCCTATAGACATAGAAAATATAAGAGAGATTTATAATAAAAATTATAAAAATCTTTTGAAAAAAATAGATATAATCCCTAATGAAGATTATATTGAGTATGGTTTTGAGAGTATAGTTGACTATTTTAAAAATTATAAAGAGATTTATCAAAATATAAAAGATTGTGAGATAAAAGTTTCATTTATAAGAGATGAATATATAATTGAGGGGATAGCTGACTTAGTTATTGAAAAAAATGGTGAGCTTGAGATAATAGATTTTAAGACAGGAAAATTAGGAAAAAATATAGAGGAGTATAAATCTCAACTTAGAATTTATGCAATGCTTTTAAGTGAAAAATATCAAAGAAAGATAAAAAAAGTTAAACTTTTTTATATAACAGAAAAAAGAGAGAATAAAATAATTGAGGTATCTATTAATGAAGATGAGATAGAAAATACAATTAAAAATTTTGATATTGTTGCTAAAAAAATAGTAAACAATGATTTTGAAGTAGAGTATACACCTAAAAAACTTTGCGAAAATTGTATTTTAAAAAAATATTGTGAAAAAATTTTGTGATTTTTTAGAAAAAGTTATATAATATTGTGGAGATTAAAAATAGAAAGAGGAAAAAAATGTATATTAAGTTTAAGAAAAATATTACAAATGAGGTAGTTGAAAAGGCTAAAAAAATAATCGAGAGTTGTGGGCTAGGAACTTTAGATATTTTTGATGAAGAGATAAGAAAAGTAGGGATATTAGGAAATAATAAAAAAAATCTGGTGGAGCTTTTGGAAGATGACAAAGAAGTTTCACAAGGGATAGATAAAATAATGGAGATAAGTGTTCCTTATAAATTTTCTAGTCGTGAATTTAAAAAATCAGATACAATTATAAAAATAAAAGATGTTGAGATAGGTGGAGATGATTTTATTCTTATTGCTGGACCTTGCTCTGTTGAAAATAGAGAAATGGTAATGAAAATCGCCAAAGAAGTAAAAGAAAATGGCGGAAAAATCCTAAGAGGTGGGGCTTTTAAACCAAGAACTTCTCCTTATGATTTCCAAGGTCTTGAAGAAGAGGGACTTATTTATTTGAGAGAGGCTTGTGATAAATATGGTTTACTTCTTTGTACAGAGATAATGGACGGAAAAAATATAGATAAAGTATGTAAGTACGCTGATATTTTACAAGTTGGAACAAGAAATATGCAAAACTTTTCTTTATTAAAAGATTTGGGAAAAGCCGATAAACCTATTTTTTTAAAAAGAGGTATGAGTGCTACTATAACAGAATTTTTAATGGCTGTTGAATATTTGATTGCCTATGGAAATAAAAATATAATTCTTTGTGAAAGAGGTATCAGAACTTTTGAGAGAATGACAAGAAATACAATAGATATAAATGCTATTGCTATGATAAAAGAGATTTGTCATTTTCCAATACTTATTGATGCAAGTCACGGAACAGGAATAAGAACTCTTGTTGAGCCAATAACTCTTTCAGGCATTATGGCAGGGGCTAGTGGTTGTATGATAGAAGTTCACGAAAATCCTTGTTGTGCTTTATCAGATGGTGACCAAACTTTAAATTTTGAAGATTTTTCAAAAACTTGTAAAAAAATCTTTAAAACTTATGAATTTAAAAAAAGTTTATAAAAATAAAATCCAAGTGACTGAAATTTCAGAAACTTGGATTTTTTATTATTTTTTACTAGAGAACCAGTAAACTACAGATTGACAATCTTGAGGATTTCTATATCTATGAGGAGTATTTTCTTTTATAAAAATAGAATCTCCCTCATAAAGATGGTATAGAGTTTTGTCAAGTTCTATTTCAAGCTCGCCTTTTATAACTACACCGATTTCATCATAACCATGTCCCCAAGAAAGATCATGAAAAGCTCCTTTTTCATCAATGGTGATTGCAATTCCGTTAAGGCTCTCTTTACCACTTAAAAGACGTTCAACTTTTAAAGAAGTTTTGTTGTTGTTAAATATTTCTTCCCTTTCTTTAGTACGAGTTACAGGTTTTTCTTCTTGTTCTTCACTTAAAATTTCCATTAAATTTATTCCTAAAGCTTGGCAGATTTGTTGAAGATTACTGATAGATGGACTGTTTAGATCTCTTTCTACATTGCTAAGAAATCCTAAAGAAAGTCCAGTCATATCTGACAAATCTTTTAAAGTATACTCTTTGCTTTTTCTAATATTTTTTATTTTCTCCCCCAAATTCATAGATTATTCCCTCCCGTCAAATATCTATAAAATTATATCACAAAAAAAGATTAATGTAAATTTAAGAATAACAGGTATATTTTAAAATTCATAATACTGAAAAAATATAAAAAATACTAAATTCAAAATAATGAAAAATATTTCAGAAATTATATCTTAAAAATAGTAAATATATTAAAAATAATACTAAAAAAATAAAAAATAAAATAAAAAAATTCATTTTAATAAAAAAGTTGTTGCAAGAAAATGAAATTCATGGTATACTTTTTCACGTATGTGAAAAAATAAAGTTTTGTCAATAGATAATACACTATGTTAATTTTTATTGAACAAATAGAAAAAAATAAGGAGAAAAAGAAATGGACGTAATTAAAGGAGTAGTATTATTATTTTTAGTTTTAGGAGGATTTTCATTCTTTAGTATGAAAATGCCAAAGGGAATGAAAGCAATGGGAGCTTTAGCAGGAGCAGCGACAGCTAGTTTTTTAGTTGAGGCTTTTCAATTATATGTTGGTGGAGATCTTTTTGGGATACCATTTTTAGGAGAAGTTGGAAAAGCAGCTGGAGGTTTAGGAGGAACTGCCGCAGCGATTCTTGTACCAATAGCTTTAGGAGTTAATCCAACTTATGCAGTTTTAATTGGAGTTTCTGTTTCAGGATTTGGAATATTACCAGGATTTTTAGCAGGATATATTTTATCTTTCTTAATTCCAAAATTAGAAGAGAAAATACCTCAAGGTTTAGATTTAATAGTTGTAATTTGTTTTATCGCACCACTTGCAAGACTTATAGCATCAATATCAAACCCAATAGTTAACTCTACTCTTTTAAATATAGGAAGAATTTTAGAAAGTGCATCTCACTCAAGTCCTATTTTAATGGGAATTATTTTAGGAGGAGTAATCACAGTTGTAGCAACAGCACCTTTATCATCAATGGCTCTTACAGCTATGATGGGATTAACTGGAGTGCCTATGGCAATAGGAGCTTTATCTGTAATGGGATCATCTTTTATGAATGGAGTTTTCTTCCACAGAATGGGATTTGGAGATAGAAAAACAACAATAGCAGTTGCGATTGAGCCATTAACACAAGCGGATATAATTTCAGCAAACCCAATTCCAGTTTATATAACTAACTTTATCGGTGGAGCTTTAGCAGGAGTTGTAGTATCTTTATTTGGTCTTGTAAATAATGCAACAGGAACAGCTACACCAATAGCAGGTTTAATGGTAATGTACGGTTTCAATGATGCAATCACAGTTACAAAAGTTGCTTTAATGTGTGCTGGGTCAGGAATTTTAGCAGGATTTTTAGGTTCAGTAATATTTAAAAATTATAAAATAAAAACTGTAAATGAGATAAGAGGTGTTAACTAATGGATAGTTTAAGAGAATTATTTAAAATTGGTTGTGGACCATCAAGTTCTCACACAATGGGACCAGAGAGAGCAGCTAAAAAATTTAAAAGTGAAACACCTGAGGCATTTTCTTATAAAGTTGAACTTTATGGAAGTTTGGCAGCTACTGGAAAAGGACATTTAACAGACTGGATAATAGAAGAAACTTTAAAACCAAAATATACAGAGATAGTTTGGATGCCTGAATTTGTTCATGAATATCATACTAATGGAATGAAATTTATGGCTCTTGATGAGAATGAAAATGTTATAAAAGATTGGTTAGTTTTCTCTGTTGGTGGAGGAACTATAAAAGAATTAACAGACAAAAGAAGTGGAGCTGGAGAATGTTATAACCTAAAAAAAATGGACGACATTATGGCTTGGTGTAAAGAAAATAATAAAGAGCTTTGGGAATATGTTGAGTTTTGTGAAGGAAAAGAGATTTGGGATTATTTAAAAACAATTCTTGATGCAATGAATCAAGCTGTTGATAGAGGAATAAAAAAAGATGGAGTTCTTCCTGGAAAATTAAGATACCCAAGAAGAGCAAAAGAGATTTATGATAAAATCGACAAAAGAAGAAATTATTTAGTTTTAACTAAAAAAATATTTGCTTATGCACTAGCAGTTTCTGAAGAAAATAGTAGTGCAGGAACAATAGTTACAGCTCCAACTTGTGGTTCAGCAGGAGTAATTCCAGGACTTTTAAGAGCTTTAATTGAAGAGTGGGAGTTAGATGAAACAACATCTTTAAGAGCTTTAGCAATAGCTGGACTTATAGGAAATCTTATAAAAGAAAATGCAACAATCTCTGGAGCAGAGGGAGGTTGTCAAGCTGAGATTGGTTCTGCTTGTTCGATGGCAGCTGGAATGGCAGTTTATATTTTAGGTGGAACAACAGAGCAAATCGAATACGCAGCTGAAATGGGAATGGAACATCATCTTGGAATGACTTGTGACCCTGTTGGAGGGTATGTTCAAATCCCTTGTATAGAAAGAAATGCTATTGTGGCAGTAAGATCTTTAAATACAGCTGATTATGCACTTTCAACAGATGGAGCTCATACAATAAGTTTTGACCAAGTAGTTGTAACAATGAAAGAAACTGGTTGTGATATGTGTTCTTCTTATAAAGAAACATCTACTGGTGGGCTTGCAAAATACTATGATAAATTTTTAAAATAATATAGAAATAAAAAATCCAAGTTACTAAGCTTAGTTTCTTGGATTTTTATTTATTATATTAAATTTAGATAATCAAACATAGTTTCATCGTTATAAAAATATGGAATTTCAGTTCCAAGGATATTTTCTATCTCTTGAAGTCTATAAAACCTTATAAATTCCATCTCATCTTTTAAAAGACCAATCTCTTCCATAAGAGTTTTATATTTATTTTCATTATTTTCTTTTAAAGCTATGTTTGAGAGAGAACGAAGTTCAATAAAACGATTTCTAAAATTAATCTCATCATTTAATATATTTTTTTTAACATTGATAAGAGCTTTTATTTTATCTTGTGGAAGTTCAGATAAAATTTTTTTAGTTTTGTAAACATCTACCTCTTTTTGAGAAGCGACTTCTTCAGCTAAAGAGATAGTTGAAAAAGCTATTAAAAAACTAAATATTAAATTTTTCATTTATCTCCTCCTTTAAGCCAAAAAATAATATACTCTTTCTCTTTATAAGTACCAAAAACAAATTTTTGTTTTTCAAGTAGATCTTTTACAATAGCAAGCCCTAAACCTGTTCCATTTTTTCTTTCACGAGCTGTATCAGCTCTATAAAATGGAATCCATAAATTTTTTAAATTTTCTTCTGGGATAGAAGAACGATTTTTTATAGCAAAATAGTTATCACTAGTAGTGATTTCAATATTATCATCTTCTGAATATTTACAAGCATTATCCAAAAAGTTTTTTATTATCATAGAAAATTGATCCACATCACCAAAGAAACGATGTCCTTTAAAAATTAATCTAAACTTTTTCTCCGGATAGATTTTGTTTAATCTTTTTATTTCGCTTTTTATAATTTCACGAATATCAAAGTTAACTAAATTAAATTCTAAAAAATTTCTCTCAGAACGTGATAAAAACAATAAGGAATTAACAAAATCATTCATATTTGCCGTTTCTTCCAAAATAGTATCAAGATAAAAATTACGAGATTCTTCATCATCAGCAATTCCCTCTTTTAATCCCTCTGCATAATTGTTAATTATCGCAATAGGAGTTTTTAGCTCATGACTTATATTTGAGATAAACTCTTTTCTCATTTTGTCGTTTTCTTTTTCAAGCTCAATATCTTTTTTTAAAATATCGAAGTTTCTTTTTAGATTCATCTCCATTATATTAAGATTTCTACCAAGCTCACCAATCTCATCGTTTGATGAAAAATTAAATTTTTCAGAGAAATCCATATCAGCAACTTTTTTAGCTGTATTTCCCATTGAAATAATTGGCTCACTTAATATTCTAGATAATATTAGCGATAAAAGATACCCAAAAGCTAGAGCTATCAAAATAATTCTTATATAGATTCTATTTATTGCCTCAACAGGTTCAATAACAGAAGTAAGAGAGGCAACCATAACTAAAAGAAGTTCTTTATCATATTTTGTAACAAGAAGAAGTTTTCTATCTGGAGAATACTCTTCGTTGGTAATTTTATAAATAACACTTTTTTTTGTTAAAATATCATTGATTTCTGTTTTGTTAAGAGGGAAGTTTGATTCATCTAAAAATTCATGTTTTGTAAGAAATATTTTTATATTATTTTCTTCCTCTACCTTAGCAAAATCAATATAGATATTTGGATTTTTTAATTTTTCTGCCACAGTTAAAAGATTTTTTTTCTTAACACTAAGATAGTATTTTTCAAAAGTAAAATGGTTAAATCCTAAAATTCCTATTAGAATAACTGTTATAACTGAAGAAACTAATAAAAGAATTTTATTTTTGATTTTCATTAATTATTCCTCCTCAATTTTATAACCAGCTCCTCTAACAGTAACAATGTACTTACTATTTAATTTTTTTCTAAGTCTTTTTATTTGAGAATCAACAGCTCTTAAATCTCCTTCGTAGTCGTATCCCCAAAGAGATGTTATAATTTTATCTCTAGATAAAACTTGACCTCTATTTTTAATAAGTAGCATAAGAAGCTCAAACTCTTTTGATGATAGATCAAGAGTTTCATCGTTCATTGTAACTTCCATACTTCCTTGATTTATTTTTAGCTCTCCAAACTCAATAGTTTCAAGACCATTTTTATTTCTTAAAAAAGCTTTTATTTTAGCAACTAATATTTTTAAACTTACAGGCTTTATAATATATTCGTCGACATTTAGATCATATCCCTTTAAAATATCCTCTTCATTTGCACGAGCAGTGAGCATAATAACAGGGATAGTTTTATCAAATTCTCTTATTTCTTTAAGAACTTCAAATCCATCTAATTTTGGCAACATAACATCTAAAACTATTAGATTTGGTTTTTCAGAGAAAAACAGATCACAAGCTTCTTCTCCATCACTTGCCTCAATAACTTTATAATTTTCTTTTAGAAGAAAATCTTTCATAATTCTTCTTAATTTGTATTCATCTTCAACTATTAAAATTTTATTTTCCATAAATTTGCTCCTTCAAAAAAACTAGTTTCTACCTATATTGTAACAAAAAAAATAGAAGAAATCTATTATCTCCTATTCTTATTTTAAAACTTTTATAAATAATTTTTTTGAAAAATTTGAAAATAAAAAAATAAAGAGAAAAGACAACAAAAATAATAT